>CADBME010000198.1 GCA_902795715.1 uncultured Lachnospiraceae bacterium
AAGCGCTGCTAACAGAATACCTGAGAACGCTCGTATTTCTGTTGGACCTATAGACATGAACAATGTAACTATAGGTATCGGATCAGGTGCCGAAAAATTCTTTGTCAAAGGATCAGAGGATTCTTTATCGGAATACTATAGACTGGCTTGCCCAGGGATGGATATAAAATATGATTACACCTATCTTGTAGATAAACTAATAAAAGGCTTTCCTGCGATCGGTCGCAAGGAAGATATAATAGCATATCTTCAGGATTATTTTTCTTATGCCACGACCATATCATTGGAAGCTCAGGCGTCAAATGAAAATCTCAGTACGAGAGAGGCTATTTGGATTGCTGCTGCAAATATGACATTTAACGAATTCTATAGATCTCATAGCGGAAAAGCCAAGGCATATTTTTTCACACAAGCTTCCATTGCGAACCTTGCGGAGAGGTATAACCCAAATATAAACAGTGCAAATTATAAGCAGTCAGTTCGCACTATTTGCACCAAGGGAAAGAATAATCAGGGATATGCTTATTTGATAGAGAGTAAGCTAGAAGGAGATACAAGCAGGCGTCTTGCTTCGGAGACCGAAGGGATTTTAACAAAACCCGAATCGTTGCCCTCTGATTTTGTGGTGAATACTATCCTTTCTCAAAAGACTGTCAGTGATTTAGAAGTATTTGTTAAGGACATCTATAGCCGCGAGGTAGATTTTCAGAGTACGGCTGATACTGAGGAGAATCATGAGGATCATGATTCCGACGGTGAACGGCAGGAATTGCATGATGCAAGTGTGATCACAAGCCTGACAAGCCCATCAGGTTCCATCCAAGTAGTAGATTATTTAAAGGATGTATATATTTCGGAAGAAAAGATCAGACAAATAAAAAGAGCGCTTGAAAAGAAATATAACATAATTATGGAAGGCGCTCCAGGTGTGGGAAAGACATTTGCAGCCAGAAGAATTGCTTATTCAATAATTGGCGATGAGGCACCTGATAAAGTTGCTATGGTTCAGTTTCACCAGAGCTACTCATATGAAGACTTTATGCTGGGGTTTCGTCCCACAGAAAATGGATTCAAGCTCCATAAAGGGATTTTCTACCGATTTTGCAAAAAGGCCGAGGAAGATAGCGATAACCTTTATTTTTTCATTATTGACGAGCTGAACAGAGGAAATATAAGTAAAATTTTTGGAGAGACTTTCATGCTTATTGAGAATGATAAAAGGGATAGTGAAGCTGTATCTCTTTTATACAATGAGAATGATGAGGAGGAAGAACTGTTTACCGTTCCGGAAAACATTCGGATTATAGGATTGATGAATACGGCTGATAGAAGCATAGCCATGATGGACTATGCTCTCAAAAGGAGGTTTTCTTCTATTCCGCTCGAGCCCGCATTTGATAATGAGAAATTCAAGAGATACTTGAATGAGGTGGGAGATGAAAGACTTGAAAGATTGATAGGCAAGGTGAAATTAATAAATGAGGAGATTGCTGAAGATGATACTCTTGGAAAAGGCTTTTGCATAGGTCACAGCTATTTCTGCGGTTTCACAGGTGACACGATTAACAGCGAGGTATTATCAGATATTATAGACTTTGAACTGATACCTCTGCTTGAGGAATACTGGTTCGAGGAACCGGAAAAAGTTGAGGAGTGGAGTTTGCAGCTGAGGGAGGCTGTAAGATGATTCCCATACAGAATATCTACTATATGC
The DNA here is from genome assembly GCA_902795715.1 of uncultured Lachnospiraceae bacterium. Next base: position 1,715 of record CADBME010000198.1, read on the forward strand.
TATCCTATGCTTTCCGAGCGCTCACAAAGAGTGAATTTAATCGAATTGAAACCGAGAGTTTTGCAAATATATATGATATGTATTCCTCGATTTTGATAAAGGCAACGGAAACCTTACTAAAAAGAGGAATGCACAAGGAATACTTGTATATAGAAAGACCTACATCCACTCCGCGTGGGAAGCTTTTGTTGATGGAGTCAATAAAACAGCAGAGTTTGTACAATAATAAACTGGTATGTGGCTATGATGTCTTTACGGAAAATATACCACTGAATCAAATGATAAAAGCCACGTTATTCCTTTTATTATCAAAGCCCATCAGCATTGAGAGTAAGAAGAGAATTAAAACTCTATTATTGTATTTTTCCGAAGTGAATCTTATTGGTTTGCATATGCTTGATTGGAATAGATGCTATGCAGCTAAGGATATTCGGTGGAATATGGTAGTCAGTATCTGCAAAATGATTCAAAATGAGCATATTCAAAATCAAAAAAGCGGTTGTGAAGAATTTGCTGATTTTTCGGATGAACAGCAATTGAGCGCCCTTTTTGAGCGGTTTGTACGAGAGTATTTTAGAAAAGAGTATCCTCAATTAAATACATCCTCGCCAATTGTAAGATGGAAACTTGATTCGCCTGAGAATGAGTATCTGCCGAATATGCACACAGATGTAGTATTGTCAACGGAAGATAATGTCCTTGTGATTGATACTAAATTTTATAGTCAGATAATGCATAATCGATACGGGAAAAAGATTATTCGACCGGATCACATGTATCAAATCTATTCCTATGTTAAGAATATGATGTCTCATGAGGCGTGGTCTGGGAAAACCGTTTCTGGCATGCTTCTTTACGCAAAAACTGATGAAGGGATAGACATTGATAAGAAGTATGATATGGATGGAAATAGAATTTATGTGAAAACACTGGACCTTAATCTGCCATTTGCAGATATAACAAAGCAAATGGGGCAAATCACAATGAATGTGATGAGTTAAGGGGGATCCTTATGATAATAAACAATATTGAATATTATATCAGGTTATACGTAGATGACGAAGAAACCCAGGAGGAAATAGCAGAGGAATTATTTGCAGATTTCGACGAAATGAATGAGTTCCTCGAAGAAACATGGACGCAACCTGAATATGAGAAAGCAAAAGCTGAGTATCATTTTGTAGAAGTAATAGATGGTAAACCTGAAGAATCTGGTAGACATATATATGAACTTGAAATCTATATGCCACTCATGGAATTTGAGATAGATGACGTTTTATATGATATGAGAGTTCTTGTCCCAAGAGAACAACAAAAATTCAAAAAGATAAGTGAAAGAAATCAATCATTTATTCCAACCATAAATACATCATCTCCAGAAATTGCTCTTCAGAGGATTCCCTTGAGTGAATATGCATATTTATGCCCACATTGTCTAAATGAGCTAGATAAGTGTACCTGTAGTTCATATCCAGGATATTTAATTCAGGTAGATCGGCTGCTGGCTACCTGTGTCAAGGAGCTGAACATGAAAGGATATTTTACTTCTTCTTGCTGTGCAGGACATCCTGGATATAGAGATTACTCAACGCTATTTATTTATATGTCATTTCGTGAAAGATATCAGTTCTCAGTACCATTCCCGGAAGGATCAAAATATTCAAAAGAAGGAGAATCACTTATCTTTGACCTTCCCGAAGGTGGTAGAGAGTGGGATATGGAGCAATTACGTGACTATCAAAAAAAGTGTATTGAAAAGCTGGAGATATGGACCAAACAATTAGACAATAATCAGCCTGCAAATAAAAAGTCAAGGCTGAAATGATGAACTTTGAAAACTTTATACAGGTTGAATGAATGTACGAAAAGAAGGCTGC
>CADBME010000199.1 GCA_902795715.1 uncultured Lachnospiraceae bacterium
AAAAAATCGGGGTAACAAGATTCGAACTTGCGACCTCACGGCCCCCAGCCGTGCGCTCTAACCAAACTGAGCCATACCCCGATTCCTCAGTTATTATATACATAGTTGGAAGAAAAATCAATAGGGAAATGCTTTTTTCCTGTGTTGATTTTTAAGAGATTATGACAAAGAATTCTGAATATGAACCTGCAGACATTTTACAAATCAGACAGGAGAATGTGGTTTCCCTTCCTGTTTATTAATTAAGGAGAAATAACAGACAATGAAGCTGACAATTCTAGGAACAGGAAATGCTTTGGTAACTCGTTGTTTTAACACCTGCTTTATTCTGGATCATGATGGACAGTGTCTTCTGGTTGACGGAGGAGGCGGAAGCATGATCTTAAGCCGTATTCTGGAAGCTGGTTACCAGTGGAAGGATATCCGTCATATTTATGTGACCCATAAGCATGTGGATCATATTATGGGTATTGTCTGGATGGTCCGGGTGATCTGTCATCAGATGAATCTGGGAATATATGAAGGGGAGGCCTGGATCCACGGTCACGACCAGGTAATCGAATTGGTTGAAGACTTATCGCAAAAGCTTCTGAATGGCAAAGAGCTGGTTCATCTTAACGAACGGATCCATCTCCATGTAGTGGAGGATGGTGAGCTTTTCCACGCCATAGGAAACCGCTTTCAGGCTTTTGATATCCATTCGACTAAAGCAAAACAGTTCGGTTTTGCCATGTATTATGAAGAAAATGGTCAGGAGAAAAAACTAACCTGCTGTGGGGATGAACCTTATACAGAGTATGAAAAAGAGTATGCTCAGGGAAGTGACTGGCTCCTTCATGAGGCTTTCTGCCTCTATGGACAGGCCGACCGTTTCCACCCCTATGATCACCACCATTCCACGGTCAGGGAAGCCTGCCTGAAGGCGGAGGAACTGCAGGTAAAAAACCTGATTCTCTACCACACAGAAGATGAGAATATAGAGGACAGAAAAAGGCTCTACGAAGAAGAAGGCAGGCAATTCTACCATGGAAATCTTTATGTTCCCGACGATCTGACAAGAATCGATCTGTCCACCGGAAAGGCTGATCTCCTTGCCGGGGAATCCTGTAGGATCAGAAGGGAATCTTCCGGAAAAGGAAGCGACGGTAAGGAAATATCAGCTAAGGGAATCAAGACAAAGCGCAGAAAAACTCTGCGAAGCTTTTTCCGCTAAAGAAAGGTCCTCGCCATGACAGGTGAACAGTATAACCGGATAGCGGACAGGTTGCGAGCCCATCCCGCTGTCATATCCACTATTATCATAGTCAACCGTTTTTTGACGGCCCTGGGTTTTGCGGCCTATCCCGGTCTGATTCTTTTTATTTGTCTGAGACATATAGATGAATTCAGCTTCAGGACTGCTTTCAAGTTGTTCCTTCTCTATATTGCCGGGCCGGCTCTGGCTTTTGTTCTGCTATCTCTCTACCGGACAAAAAAGAATGCCCCCCGACCCTATGAGTCCGGGGAGATCCGGCCTATTATCAAGAAGGATACAAAGGGAAATTCCTTCCCCAGCAGACATATATTCAGCTTAAGCCTGATCGCTGCCCTATGGTATCCTTTTTTCAGGCCTGCCGGCATTCTTTTGCTGGTCTCCTCTCTCATCCTGGCCCTGATCCGGGTGGCGGGAGGTGTCCACTATATCAAGGACGTGGCCGTCGGTTTTCTCATTGGAACAGGCTCCGGAATCCTAATCAATCTTCTTGCAGGCCTATGGCTTTAATCGGCCACACCTGAATCAGGTAAGTAAAAAACAGCACTCTGCTTTGGTCTTACATCAAACAGAGTGCTGTAATTATTTAAATCTTATCCGTTTTAAAAATTTCTGAATTATAAAGCAGGTCGCTTTTAAAAAGCATTCAGTTTTTTATAATTCTCTCAGTCCGCCTTTATTATTCCTCTGCCGGAGCTTCCTCTTCTGCGGGAGCTTCTTCAGCCGGAACTTCCTCTTCTACAGGAGCTTCTTCAGCCGGAGCTTCCTCTTCTACAGGAGCTTCTTCAACCGGAGCTTCCTCTTCTGCAGGCGTTTCCTCTACAGGAGCGGCTTCTTCTTCATAAGCCTCTTCTACCGGAGCCTCTTCTTCATAAACAGGCTCTTCTGCCGGAGCTTCTTCTTCATACTCGGGAGCCGGTACAGAGTCCATAGCCTTCATGGAAAGACTGATCTTGCGATCTTCCTGCTTGAAGTCTACAACCTCAGCTGTGATTTCCTGTCCTACGCTGAGAACATCTGAGGGTTTGTCGATATGATGTCTTGCAATCTGAGAAACATGAAGAAGTGCGTCAACGCCGGGCTCTAATTCAATAAATGCGCCGAAGTCGGTCATTCTTGCAACACGTCCTGTTACCACGTTGCCCTTCTTATACTTCTCATCAGCTGTAAGCCAGGGATTGCTCTCCGGGAACTTGAGGGATAAGGCAATCTTCTCACCCTGGATATCCTTGATCAGGACCTTAAGCTCTTCGCCGTTGCTGAAAAGCTTCTTGGGATTGTCCACACGGCCCCAGCTCATCTCAGAGATATGAAGAAGTCCATCTGCTCCGCCAAGGTCGATGAAGGCACCGAAATCAGTTACGTTCTTGACAACGCCTTCTACGGTCATGCCCTTCTCGATTCTTGAGAACAGCTCTTCTTTCTTTGCTTTCTTCTCTGCTACAAGGAGCTGCTTACGGTCACCGATGATCCTTCTCTTTCTGGGATTGAACTCGATGATCTTAAACTGGATTTCCTGGCCATCGTATTTCTTGAGGTTCTTCTCATAGGTATCCGAAACGAGGGAAGCCGGGATAAATACTCTCGTCTCCTCGACCATAACACTCAGTCCACCGTCTAAAACTCTTGTAACCGGAGCAGTCAGAACCTCACCATTATTAAACGCTTCTTCTAAGATCTTGTTTCCTCTTTCCGCTTTCAGTCTCTTGTATGTCAGGAGAACCTGGCCCTCGCCATCGTTCATCTTGAGAACCTTTGCTTCCATCTCGTCATCAACGTTGACAACGGTGGTAAGATCCAGACTGGAATCGTTGGAATATTCGTTACGTTTAATGATACCTTCTGACTTGTATTTAATATCTAAGATGATCTCATCTTCCTTAACGTCAATTACCGTACCCTTGACAACCTGTCCGCTCCTGATTGTTACAAAATTTTCGTCCAGCATCTGGTCAAAACTCATTTCTGCCATGCTTTCATGAACCTCCTTGATAATATAATTTGGGGTCGATGCCCCTGCAGTAATACCGAGAAATTCGATATCAGCATACCTGTCCATGTTGAGATCATGAACAGTTTGTATATATGAAGTATTACTACATTCACCTTTACAAATCTCAAATAACTTCTGTGTATTTGAGCTGTGTTTGCCTCCGATTACGATCATGGCATCCGCCCTGGCTGCCAGCTCTTTCGCCTCATCCTGTCTCTTCCGGGTGGCGTTACATATCGTGTCGCAAACATTAATATCATAACCTTTTTTTGAAACAATTTCAACTAATTCATTAAATTTCCCACGATGAAATGTGGTCTGGGATACAATGGTTACCGGTGTTCCCTCCGGCAATGACAAGGCCTCTGCCTGCTCGTAATCTTCCACGATCACCGGCTGACTGTGGCACCAGCCCTGAATCCCTTCCACTTCGGGATGGTGGGCATTACCTATGATGATGATAGTTCGTCCCTTCTGACTTTCCTCATCCACAATATGGTGGATCTTGCGGACAAAGGGACAGGTTGCATCGACAAGTTCGTGACCGGCCTCCTCAATCATCCGATAAATGCGCTCCGGAACACCGTGGGATCTTATAATCACAGTCCCTTTTTCAATTCGTCCGAAATCTTCAGGGTCATTCACTACCCTGACTCCGGACTTTTCAAGGTCCGCCACCACCTCATCATTATGGATGATGGGACCGAATGTATATACATGATCCTTAACGGACTCTTTATAAACTGTATCAACCGCTCTTTGTACGCCAAAGCAAAAACCCGCAGATTCCGCAATATGTATTTCCATCATGGTCTCATCAGCTCTCCCGGCTTTTTACCTGATCAAAACATTCGATCACGGTATCGATGACCTTGTCAATGGACATATCCGAAGAATCCACCAGGATGGCATCTTCCGCCTGGCGAAGAGGAGCAATCTCTCTCTCTGAATCCTGCTTATCCCTGAGGATGATATCTTCCCGGATCTGATCAAGATCACAATCCCTGCCCTTCTCGACCAGTTCCTTATATCTCCTCATAGCCCGGACATCGGCGGAAGCCGTGAGATAAATCTTAAGACTGGCATCGGGAAGGACGTGAGTTCCTATATCTCTTCCATCCATCAGTACATCCGATGTTTTCGCCATATTCCTCTGGAGATCCAGCAGGGCCGCCCGGACTTCCGGTATGGCCGAGGTCACAGAAGCCATCTTCCCTACCTCTTCCTCCCGAATCAGGGAGGATACGTTCTCTCCATTCAGAAATACCTGCTGGGACCCTTCGTCATCATACCCCAATGAAATTTCAATCTCGGGGCACTCTGCAGCAATCAGTTCCCTGTCGTGACCATCCATGTTCTTTCTGAGAAAATGAAGGGCCATTGCCCGGTACATGGCACCGGTATCAACATAAATAAATCCCAGTTTTTTCGCAATCGCCTTGGCAATCGTGCTCTTGCCGGCTCCTGCCGGCCCGTCAATTGCAATACTGTACATATGAGAAATCCTCCCATCTCAGGTCTTTTTACCGGGAAATGTTTCATTTTGGAAAGCCTTCCCAAAAAAACCTGCACCGACATATAATATCATAAGTTTTAATAAAAAGCAAAACAATCTTTATAAATTATATTAATTTTTATGCATTTTTTCCGGCTGCATAGCCTGTGGACCAGGCCACCTGAAGATTAAAGCCGCCGGTAACGGCATCGACATCAAGAAGCTCACCCGCAATGTATAGATTTTTCACTAATTTGGACTCCATGGTCCTGGGATTCACTTCCCGGACACATACGCCGCCCCGGGTAATAATGGCTTCTTCGAATCCCCGGGTTCCCCGGATATGCATCCTGACCTGTTTCATGGTCTCCACCATTCTCCGTCGTTCTTTCTTTGTGATATCCCTGACCCTGGTCTCCTGGTCGATTTGAGCCTGGTTAAGAAATATGGCTACCATACTTTTTGGGAGCATCCTCTCGATGACATTTCCTATTTTCTTGTTGCGGTAGATGTCAAACTCTCTCAGGAAGCGCCGGTCCAGCTGGTCCTGAGACAGGGCCGGTTTCAAATCGAGATCCAGAATCAGTTTTCCGGCCCTCAGTGCCTCCTGGTGTTTGCCAAGGCAGGTGCTGGCAGTCAGAACCAGAGGACCACTGACTCCGAAATGAGTAAAGAGGAATTCTCCGAATCCCTGGTAGATTTTTTTCTTTCCCTCCTTAAGGGTAAGGGATACATTTTTCAGGCTGAGACCGGACAGATCTCTGCACCAGGATTCTTTCATATTAAAGGGGACAAGGGAGGGCTGGGGTTCCATGATCCGGTGGCCGGCCTGGGCGGCCAGATCGTATCCGGAACCATTGGATCCTGTCGAGGGATAGGATTTCCCTCCGCAAGTCAGAATCACGGCATCAGCTTTGACTATTTGTCCGTCCGATAATACCACGCCAGCAGCCCGTCGTGGGGACTCCCCTTCCAGCAAAAGCTTTTTTACACTGCATCCGGTCCGGACATCCACATGGCATTTTTTCATCTCCTCAACCAGAATACGGATCACGTCCGAGGAATGGTCTGACCGTGGAAAGACTCTCTGCCCTCTCTCCACCTTGGTTGCCAGTCCTCTATCGTTGAGAAAGGCTACCATATCCTCATTGGTGAAATCAGAAAAGGATGAGTACATAAAACGAGGATTGGTCACCACCGAATTCAGAAAGTCTGCCGGCGGGCAGGCGTTTGTGATGTTGCAGCGACCCTTGCCGGTAATATAAAGTTTTTTTCCGGGCTTTTCATTCTTTTCAAAAAGGATGACCCTTTGATTTCCATATGACGCAGAAATGGCAGCCATCATTCCGGCTGCCCCTCCGCCTGCTATAATAATTGTCCTCATGTGTTTCTAATTCTTATTATATATTCTACAACTTTTTATTATATACATCATCGTATTCATTCCAGAGGTCTTCAAGAGCCATCAGTCTTTTTTCCACCTCATCCTTTCGGAGAAGGGCTACTGCTGTAACCAGCGCATTGACCACACTAACCGGTCCGGCAAGGGAATCAACGATGGTCATGACATCACTCTTTGCGATCAGACTGCAATCCGCGAATTCCACAATAGGGGACTGCATGTTATCGGTAAGGGCGATAGTCGATGCCCCATGGTCTTTGGCATATTTTAAGGCAGTGATGGTTCTCTTGGAGTAACGGGGAAAGGTGATGCCGATCATCACATCATTCTCCCCGATAGTATATATCTGCTCAAGGGTTTCTGATGTAGAGTTGGCACCGACTACCTCAACCTGGTCAAAAAGCATTCTGAAGTAATAACCCAGAAGGCCGGCCAGATAGGCTGCGCTCCTGGCGCCCAAAATCACAATTCTCCGTCCGCTGTTAATCAGCTTTACCGCCTGATCAAATTCTTTCTCATCAATCCCACCCGTAAGCGTATCTCTCAGGCGGTCAATATCCGTAGAAAGAACACTTCGAAGAACCCCTTTTTCCTGATACCTTTTGGAAGACAGGGACATTCTCTGGGAAGCATTGGAATTGGTCTTGACGATAATCTGAATTGCTTTTTGCAGCTCCGGATATCCATCATATCCCAGCTGATAGGCAAAACGGACAACTGTAGATTCACTGACTCCGGCCTCCTTTCCCAGCTTGGAAGCCGTAAGATAAGCGGCAATATCATAATTCTCGCTTATATACTGGGCCAGTTTCCTCTGACCTTTGCTGAAGTCTGCGCGTTTCTCTTCAATCCTCTGAAATAAATTCAGCTGCTGCATGGTTTCTTCTCTCTCCTAAAAAAACCAGATGCCATCTGCTGTCGATGGCATCCGGATGAAATCGAATCAATGTTTCTGAATGTCGATCTCCTATGCACCGGGATAAGTGATTGCGGAAGCTACATCATAGCCTGCCAGTTTCTCACGTCCCTTTAAGCCTGCCAGTTCCATAACAAAGATGCACTTTACAACAACGCCGCCCAGCTTCTCGATCAGGTCAATGGCCGCTTTAGCTGTTCCACCGGTAGCCAGAAGGTCATCGACAAGAACTACTCTCTGACCCGGGAAAATAGCATCTTTGTGAATCTCGATGGTGGCTGTACCATACTCCAGATCATAGGTCTGCTCCACTGTCTCTCTGGGAAGCTTGCCCTTCTTCCGGATCATGACAAATCCCCTGTTCTTATTATAGGCGATGGGCATACCAAAGAGGAATCCTCTTGACTCCGTTCCTGCAACCATGTCAAAGTCAACCCCTTCAAGGAGTCTCATCATCTCATGGACACTGAGTTTAAGGCCTTCTGCATCCTGTAAAATGGAAGTAATATCACGAAAGATAATTCCCGGTTCCGGAAAATCCGGAATACTTACCACATAATCCTCAAGTCGTCTCACTGTTCTCTCCTCCATTACTCAAGTGTATTATTCAAACACATGCTTCTGCATCTGAAAGATCTTCCTCCGTCATCCAGTATCCAGAGAAGCCTGAAGACCTGGTAGATAGGGGAATGAAATTCTATGCCGGAATCTCATCTCCTATAGTATAGCAGATTTATCATACAAAATACAATGATTTTACAAGGAATTCATGCCAAGGGCAAAATGCTCTGCTGCCCGTCCCACTCCATCCTGATCACAGGAAGAAGTAATATAGTCGGCTGCTTTTAACAATTCCGGAACTGAATTCTCCATGGCAACACCAAGACCGGCCATCCGAATCATTTCAAGGTCATTGTAACCGTCTCCACAAGCCATGATTTCCTCAGCCGGAATTCCCAGATGACTTCCCAGGGCCAGAAGAGCCTGTCCCTTATTGCAGCTGAAATGATTAATCTCCAGATTATTGGAAAGAGAGGAAGTCACACAGATCTGGCTGTCTTTGGAAAGGTCTTGCAAAACCTCCTGCCTAAGCTTTTCATCAGCAAAAAACATGGTAAACTTTTCCACCTGTTTGCCATGAGCCATCAGCCAGTCTTCCATGCTGTCGATCCGTTTTCTCGAAGCACGGACTAAATCAATGATATGGTGATCAATGCGATACTTTTCCGGATGATCAAAGAAACGTCCCTCGCACCAGCCGGCTCCCTCTGCAAAAAAATCATAATAAGTATCATATCGATCCAGCTCCCTGACCAGAGACAGAGCTTTCTCAAAGGAGATTCCGTTACGATAGATGTATTCATCATTCTCAAGATCGATTACGGCTGCTCCGTTAGCCAGCAGAGCATAGCGCAGGCCTTTCAGCTCCCGTACCTGTTGGGGAATTCCTCTTTTTGCCCTCCCTGTAGCCGGAGCAAAGACAATTCCCTTTTCCATACAGGTTTCCAAAACTCTTTTTGTATAGTCTGTCAACTTCTTTTCACTGTTTAGTAAGGTATTATCAAGATCGGCACCGATCAGTCGGATTTTTCTTCCGCCCGGATCAGGCATTCTGTTTTTATCCATTTTCTTCTCCTAAACTGTCTCTGCATAGCAGTAGAGGCTGCCGCTTTTTTTGCGCGACAGCCCCATAGAACCTGCAGTCCGCAGGCTTATCTCCGGTTTTTCTTTTTGTTCTTTTTCTTAGAGCTCTTTTTCTTTTTGGGAGAGGACTTCTGGTCTGTTCCGGAATTCAGATCCGAAGCATCCCCTTTGTCGGAACCTTCTTCATGGTTCTCAGCAAGGGGCTTTTGCTTATTAGACGATTCGGTCTGATCCTTTTTATCTGTTCCCCTGCTCTTACCCTTCTTCTTCCTTTCCTGGACCATTCTCAGATAATACCAGATGGGACCGGAAATACATACGGATGAATAAGCACCGCAGATAATACCGGCCATCAGGGCCAGAGTGAACTCTTTAATAGAAGCCACACCAATCAGATAAAGGATAAATATGGTGACAAAAGATGTCAGCGATGTATTGATCGAACGGGTCAGGGTCTGGCTGATACTGGTGTTGACCACCACATCGATTCCCTGCTTGACCATCTGGTTATTGCGGAGGTTTTCACGGATACGGTCAAAGATTACGATGGTAGCATTGACCGAATAACCGAGAATGGTCAGCATACATGCGATAAATGTGTTACCTACCGACAGTCTTGCCACGGAATAGAGGGTAAGGACAACCAGAACGTCATGCATAAGGGCCAGAACCGCGCTGGCACCAAAACGGACATCCTTAAAGCGGAAGGCAATGTAGATCAGCATAAAGATAACTGAAATGATAACGGCGGTAATGGCGTCACTCTTCATTTCCTGGGAGACACTGGCCGTAATCTCTTCCGTTTCATACTCTGCAATATCATATTTTCCCTTTAATGCATCTTCCAGTTTCTGTCTTTCATCCAGGGTCAGCTCATTGGTTTTTACGACAATCTGATCCGAATTGATAACAGACTGGGTCTGAACCGTTTTTACATCTACAGTGTCTTTTACCGTCTGTTCGATATCTTTTTCCGTACCTTCCGCTACCTTGTCTTTCATGGTCAGGGTAACGGATGTACCGCCTGAGAACTCCAGATCATAATTGAGAATATTTCCGATCTGACTCTTGTTGATGGGCATAAAGACAAAACCCAGAAGAATAACAATCAGAGAGGCTGCTATACAGAACTTGCTGGCTTTGACATAATTTCTGACCTTGGCCGGTTTGGCTCTTCCATAGAACTTCTCATCCTGAAGTCCCAGCTCGTAACAGCTCGTCATCAGACGGCGGGTAATAAAGAGAGCGGTAAACATGGATAAAATGATACCGATAGCCAGAGTCTGGGCAAAACCTTTTACCGTACCGGATCCTTTGATCCAGAGAACGGCAGCCGCGATCAGGGTGGTAATGTTACCGTCGATAATAGCGGAAAGGGCTTTGGAATAACCTTCATTGATGGCGCTGATTACGGTTCTTCCCCCGGCTATTTCCTCCCTGATACGGGTGAAAATGATGACGTTGGCATCGACAGCCATACCGATGGCCAGCAGGATACCGGCTATACCCGGCAGGGTAAGGGTTACATTGAAGCCGTTAATGGCCAGAAGGTTCAAAATGATATAAATAACCAGGGCAATACCGGCCAGGAAACCAGGCAGGTAGTATACCACCGTCATAAAGACAATGATGACTGCGATGCCTATGGCACCGGCTTTTAAGGATGTGGACAGGGCATTGTCACCCAGTCTTGCGCCGACTACATTGGAGCGGAGCTCTTTCAGAGAAAGAGAGATGGCACCGATACGAATCTGGGTAGCCAGATTCTCGGCTGCATCATGATCCTCCATACCGGTGATGACACATTTTCCATCTGTGATTGCTGTCTGGACAGTAGGAGCACTGATGACTTCCCCATCGTAAATAATGTAGATGGGCTTTCCGATATTGGCAGATGTTGCCTCGGCAAAAGCCTTGGTTCCCTTCTTGTTCAAAGTCAGGGATACAACATCCTGGGCAATACCATTGTCTTCCTGGCTTGTGGCCTGGGCGTTAGTCACTTCCGCTCCGGTCATGACCAGGGTTCCATCCTGGTAGGAGCCGTTAGTTCCATCGGCCAGACGGAATTCCAGGTTACCGGGCCGTCCCAGCTGTTCCAGAACTTCATTGGCATCATGGAAACCGGGAATCTCAACCGTGATACGGTCATCGCCTTCCCTGTATACTTCCGATTCGGTACTGAAAGCTTCCACACGCTTTTGCAGCTTGTATTTGGTATCTTCCACATCGGAATCCGTGAATTTCTTGTCTTCAATCTGGTAGGTGATGCTGGCTCCTCCCTGAAGATCCAGACCCTGCTCAATGTTCTTTGCACTTCCCTTGTGCTCATTTCCCAGACCGTTCAGGACCGTATAGGCACAGAAAATAGATACGATCAGTATCACCAGCAGGTTCAGGACAGCCTGCTGTCTGGGATTCGAATTCTTTTTGCCTTTACTCGCCATCTTGTTATTCCTCCTCATCCGCTATGGCTGCTTTCAACATGATGGCACATTCCACACGCTTGCGTTCCATTTCACAGCTCAGATCGTATGCGTCATCGATTCTTCCGTGGAACTGCCATGAATTGGCAGGACATCCGCCGCTGCAATAAAAGCGGGCAAAACAATCTCTGCATTTTTTCTTGGTATATACGTTGCAGGACCGGAACTGATCACAGATATCCGGCCGGTCGATGCCCTCATAGACATTTCCCAGACGGAAGGATTCCTCTCCTACAAACTGATGGCAGGGATAAAGATCTCCCCATGGCGTAACTGCCATATATTCTGTCCCGCTCCCACAGCCGGACAGTCGCTTGGCCACACAGGGGCCCCCGCTCAGATCAATCATAAAATGAAAAAAGTTAAATGGATTCCCTTTCCGGTGCCGGTCTATCATTTCCCTGGCCAGACGGTCATATTCTTCAAAGATACGGGGAAGGTCCTCCTCCCGGATGGCATAGGGTTCGTCCTCTCCTCCTACAACCGGTTCCATGGAAATCTGCTCAAAGCCCTGATCTGCAAGGTGAATGACATCACTGGCGAAATCCAGATTCTTTCTGGTAAAAGTTCCCCGTACGTAATATCGCTGCTGATTGCGGGAACGGGCAAAGCGGATAAACTTGGGAAGGATGATGTCATAACTGGGCTTGCCGTTTCTGGTAGGCCGCATGGCATCGTGAACTTCCCTCCGGCCATCGATACTCATAACCACATTATCCATTTCCCGGTTGGCGAATTCCATCATCTCATCGTCGAGAATCAGGCCGTTGGTAGTAAAAGTAAAGCGGAAATGTTTGTTCCACTTATCCTCTAAAGACCGGCCGTATTCGACAATCTCCCGGACCACACCGAAATTCATGGTGGGCTCTCCTCCGAAGAAGTCCACCTCCAGATTCCTGCGGTTTCCTGACTGTCGAACCAGAAAGTCCATGGCTGCCTTACCCACATCCGAACTCATCAGACACCGGCCGCCCTTGTACTCCCCCTCGCTGGCAAAACAGTATTTGCAGGCCAGGTTGCAGTCATGGGCGATGTGAAGACAGAGAGCCTTCACCACCGTGCTCCGGTTTTTGATGTCGCGGATATAGTCTTCGTAAATATCCTCCGTATACAGAAGTCCCTCTTCCTTCAAAGACCGGATCTCCCGGCAGGCTTCCCGAATCTCATCCGGAGGATAGTCCAGCATACCGATGATCTCTTCTTCTTGGTGATCCTGGTAAAGAGGGATCACATCGTAGGTCAGATCGTCCACCACATGAACCGCACCACTGCAGACATCCATCACAATGTTATAGCCATTGTTTTTATATTGGTGAATCAAAAACAATCTCCTCCATCATCTTATTTACCGATGATGCTCAAGGCACACTCGGATACACACAATACAGGGTGAACAGGCTCTCCTGTTCACCCTGCGCGGCTGTGTGTCATTATCTCTTTACTATTTCTTATTCTCGCAGGTTTGATTGCCTACGGTACAGGATGTTTTGCAGGCTGACTGACAGGATGTCTGGCACTCACCGCATCCACCCTTGCACATGGTGTTTTCATATGTTTTTTTTCCGGTCAATGTCTTGATTCTTTTCATAAAACATTTCCTCCATTCATTATTGGTCCAGTATAACACAGGAATCGAAACACATCAAGTCCTTCACTTCCGGATAATCCGGGCATGCTACTGACTCTGGGTCTCGTCCTGGGCTTTCTCGAAATTCGGTTTCTCAATCGCTGCGATGGCATCTTTCTGCATAGGGATACGGCAGTTCCTGTTATTTCCGAATTCCACGATGACGGTCTGGTCCATGATTCCGATGATCACACCGTAAAAACCGGACTTGGTAAGGACGCTGTCCCCCTCAGCCATACTATCGAATAATTCTTTTCTTGCCTGTTCCTGCTTCCTCTGAGGACGGATCATCATAAAATACAGGATAAATCCGAATACCACCAGTGTTAATAACATACTATTCATACTTCCACCCATTTTTAAACCTCCATTATTGAGATGATATGTCATCTTGTGACATTAATGATCCTGATTCTTCTTCGAATCCCCGGGAATTCCTGCAGGAGCGAAAGAAATCACCCTTCTCCCCTCTTCTTCCCGGAAAGTCTTTCTAAAGTTTCTTTCTTAAATGCAAGGAAACGCCCTTCTTCAATCGCCTGTCGTATCTCTTCCATCAGATGATTGTAGAAGTAAAGATTATGCAGGACACAAAGGCGCATGGCAAGCATTTCTTTTGCCTTGAAAAGATGACGGATATAAGCTCTGCTGTAGGAACGGCATGCGGGACAGCCGCAGCCCTCCTCGATGGGCCGGTCATCCAGCTCATATTTCTTATTAAAGAGATTACGCTTGCCATCGTGGGTATAGACATGTCCGTGTCTTCCATTTCTGGAGGGATAGACACAATCGAAAAAGTCAACTCCACGGCTCACCGCCTCGATGATGTTTTCCGGTGTTCCGACACCCATAAGGTAGACCGGCTTCTCTTGGGGAAGCTCGGGAACAACATGGTCTAGGACATCGTACATTTCCTCGTGGGTCTCTCCTACGGCCAGACCGCCTATGGCATATCCCGGAAGATCCATTTCCCGGATTCTTCTGGCATGTTCGATCCGTACATCGTGAAGAATGCCTCCCTGGTTGATCCCGAAAAGAAGCTGATGAGGATTCACCGTATCTTCAAGGGTATTCAGCTCATCCATTCTGGTCTTACATCTTTGCAGCCACCTGGTGGTCCTGTCCACTGACTGGACGATATAGTCCCGCTCAGCCTTACTTGGAGGACACTCGTCAAAAGCCATGGCGATAGTCGATCCCAGATTGGACTGGATCTGCATACTCTCCTCAGGTCCCATGAAAATGTAACGGCCATCAATATGGGACTGAAAGCGGACGCCTTCCTCCTTGATCTTTCGAAGACCGGCAAGAGAAAAGACCTGAAAGCCTCCCGAATCAGTAAGGATAGGCCTGTCCCAGGCCATAAAGCGGTGAAGGCCTCCAAACTGCCGGATTAACCTGTCTCCCGTCCGGACATGCAGGTGATAGGTGTTGGACAGCTGAACCTGAGTTCCGATGGTCCTTAGATCATCCGTGCTGACCGCGCCTTTAATGGCACCGACCGTACCCACATTCATAAAAACAGGAGTCTCAATGGTTCCGTGAACAGTTTTCATCCTGCCCCGTTTGGCCAGCCCATCTCTGGCAATTACTTTGTACATAGAATCTCCTTTTTGCATCCGAAACCGCCTTGACGATCCCGGGCGATCACAAATCAGAAGGGGAAATCATCCCATCATCCGCCATCATAATCGCAAATTACACAAAGGCTATTGTATCATAAAGGAATAAAATAAACAACAATTAGTTTTCTTTTTGAAGAAAAAGCTTTTGAAGAAAAATCAAGGCCGTGAAAGGAAATTCACGGCCTCAGTCATATTCTTATCTCTGTAATTCCTCTTTCTGGGTGTCGGGATCAAAATTATACATGGGTTCGATATCTTCATTTTCAAATACACGTTTTTTATAGTTTTTGACAATAGCCGCAACCGTTCCGGAACAGGCTACGACACCAATCAGGTTGGGAAGGGCCATAAGACCGTTAAAGGTATCGGAGATATCCCAGGCCAGACTGGAGGTCATCAGAGATGCCAGCATGATACATGCGATGAAGGCAACCCGGTAAATCATGGTACTCTTGGTTCCCAGAAGATACTCCCAGCTCTTGGTTCCGTAATGGCTCCATCCAAGACAGGTAGAGAAGGCGAAAAGGATCAGTGCCAGTGTGATGAAAACAGCTCCTGCATTTCCGAACTTCTCCGTAAAGCAAAGACTGGTCAGTGCACTGGGAGCCACATCCCCCATGACCTTGCCGTTAGTAAGATCCATATATCCGCTGGTAAGAATGGCAAGTGCGGTAAGAGTACAGATGATGATGGTATCGGCAAATACTTCGAAGATTCCCCAGATTCCCTGGATAACCGGCTCTTTTACGTTGGAATTGGAGTGAACCATAACGGAAGAACCAAGTCCGGCCTCATTGGAGAAAACACCACGCTTCAGACCCCAGCGGATTACGGTACCCAGAGTTCCGCCGGCAACAGCACGTCCTGTAAAGGCAAAACTGAAAATGGAAACGACAGCGGGAATAATCTTGTCATAATCTACGATGATCAGCACCAGAGCACCGATGATATAAAGAACGGCCATAAAAGGCACAAGCTTCTCTGTCGTCTGGGCAATCCTCTGAAGACCACCGACGATAACCAGAGCAGCCACACACATTAAAACAAAACCGGCAATCACGTTAACCATGGAAAACTTTCCAAAGAGCATGAAATCATGGACACCAAGGCCGGAAACAGTTGTGTTAACATTGGTTACAATGGAGTTGATCTGGCTCATATTTCCGATACCGAAAGAAGCCAGGACGGCAAAAATGGCAAAAATAGTAGCCAGGAAAGAACCAATCTGTTTAAATCCCTTGATGCCTCCAAGACCATCCTTGAGATAGTACATGGCACCGCCGCTCCATTCACCCTGTTCATTTCTGCGGCGGTAGTAAATACCAAGGACATTTTCCGAAAAGTTTGTCATCAATCCCAGGATGGCAGCAACCCACATCCAGAAAATAGCACCAGGACCTCCGGAGACAATCGCCGTAGCGACACCAACGATATTACCGGTACCAACAGTAGCCGCCATGGCTGTACACAGGCTCTGAAACTGAGAAATGGATTTCTCATCATCAGACACACGTGCATCTTTGCCGGTAAAGACACTGCCGATCGAATTCATCCACCAGTGTTTAAAATGAGTGAACTGAAATCCCTTATTCAGGATGGTCATAAGCAGACCAACACCCAGAATGGCAAACATCATGCAGGTCCATACGACATCATTGATCTTTCCGTTGATACCTGCTACCGTATCATAAAGGGACTTCTCCGCTGCCATAACAGGCAAAGCCTGCATAACAAAGAGAATACCCACCAGGAAAGAGGTCATTGTGATTTTCTTTTTCATAGGTATCTCCTCTCCTTGAATCGGAACAGGGGGAAACTTTCATACTGTCCCGTTTTGTTCTGTATTTTTTATTTCCTATAATCAACATAGCGGAACCATATGTTATTTCCCCACTGTTCCACCGTAAAAAACAGGCCCGGACAAGCCCGGACCTGATGACATCAAAATAAAAAGATACACTCCGTCCTTTTGCCTGAGAGATTCAACATGTCTGTCTTGCCCCTTCGGCACCCGCATCGAGTGCGGACTTCTCCGGAGGTCCGTTCACAAACAGTCACCATCATGATTTCTGCCTGCTTCAACCGGACCCATATTCAAATTCCTACACCATTATACAGCACTTACATTAAATTGCAAGAATTCTGTACAGATTTTGCATGGAATTTTTTGCATTATTAATTTTCTTTCTTGCATCATGCTATTTCAGCGTTACTATTGACGGCCTGTCGTAATAAAATGACTGACCTCTACTTGCCGGCTTCTCCTGCCCGATGGGAAAGCATATTGTTGATCAGGCTGATGACAGCCGGCCAGATGAGTATAATCGTTAAGCCAAGGACCATCCTGAAAGCCAGATTCCCAAAATGATCTCCCAGAGCCATTGCAAGCGGTTCTTCTGCCTTTTTGCTGATTAAGTAAACTACAATGACTCCTATAAGAGAAAGTACAATACCTCTTTTGTTTAAGCCGGTCTCTTTGTAGTTAAGAAAACGTTTCTCCAGAAAACGTCCCAGGCAGACGGCAATAAAGGAACCGCAATCCCCGTACCCGTCTGTCATCATTTTCTGGGGATCGACCAGCAGCTTGCCGTCGATATAGGTCGTAGGATAGGGTTTGAAGGTAATATAGACAATAGCCACAATTCCAAGAACCATCCCTGCCACAAGCAGCATATCCTCTTTCTCCGGATGGTCGTGAACCCACTGGAACAATCTGGACATGATATAGAGGATAAGAAGAGACTCAAGGATTCCCACTAAAACATCCTGAGGTGTATGGACCCCCAGATAATTCCTGGAAAAACAGGTAAGGACAGCCAGAATACCACACAGGACCGGCACCCAGATATGCTTGCGGAAAGTCAGTCCAATACCCCCATAGATAGGAACCGCCGTTGTGGTATGTCCACTGGGAAAGGAATAACCTGTAGCCGTCGTTATGGCATCACCGGCCGGAACAATCCGCGGATCCCGTATCCAGGGCCGGTAGATACAGGCCGTCAGTTTCACAACTGCGTTCAAGGCAATCGTCGTCACAGCACTAAACAAAGTATAAAGACCTTTCTTCTTATCGATACACCAGTATA
Organism: uncultured Lachnospiraceae bacterium; assembly: GCA_902795715.1. The sequence goes on from CADBME010000199.1 coordinate 17,521, forward strand.
TAAAAGCCGGAATGATAATAAGCGCCTTAACCGCAAACAGGGAGATAAACTCCATAAAAGGGGTCCATGCGTCATTAATGCTTTCCCGGAAATTCTGCAAAAACAATAAGTAACTAATATCCATGATAAGACTACTCCTTTCCAATGTGGGACAATGGGGACGTTTCATATTGTCCCACATTGTATCATGTTTAACAATGTGGGACAATATGAAACGTCCCCATTGTCCCACTACCTGTAGAAATCAACGATACGGTCCATCCTGCTGGCCATGTTGGTCAGCATCTGGTCAAAGAGAACAGCGGCGGCCATGCTTTCCACTACGACAACGGCTCTTGGCACGATGACCGGGTCATGCCGGCCTTTGATGGCAATCTCGGTTTCGCATCCGTCGCATGTCACGGTGGATTGTGTCATCCCAATGGAGGGTGTGGGTTTGAAGGCTGCGCGGAATATAATTTCATCTCCGTCTGAGATTCCGCCAAGAATCCCGCCTGCATGGTTGCTTTTTTTAACGATACGGTTTTCCTGAAGGGAAAAGGGGTCGTTGTTGAGGGAGCCTCTTGTTTTGCCTGCTTCAAAGCCGTCTCCTATTTCAAAGCCTTTGACCGCTCCGATGGAGAGGATGGCTTTTCCCAGATTGGATGAGAGCTTGTCGAAGGCCGGTTCTCCGATTCCGGCGGGCAGGCCATTTATCCGGCATTCTATGACTCCTCCGGAGGAGTCCTGCCTGCCGATCAGGTCCTGTAAGTAGGCGGCTGCTTTTTCGGCCGCTTCTGCATCCGGCATATAAAGGCTGTTTTTATCCCGTTCTTTGGGGTCAAAATTCCTGTCATCTATTTGAACAGGGCCGATGGATGTGGTATAGGCAAATACCTGGATTCCCATCTCCCTGAGAGCTTTTGCAGCTATGGCACCTGCTGCTACTCTGGCTATGGTCTCCCTTCCGGAAGATCTGCCTCCTCCGCGGTAGTCCCGGAAGCCATATTTGGCTTCATATGTGTAGTCAGCGTGACCGGGTCGGTAAAGCTTTGCTATCTGACTGTAATCCCTGGATCGCTGATCTTTATTCCACACCATCATGGAAATAGGTGTTCCTGTTGTTTGGCCTTCAAACACGCCGGATAGGATCTCAATTTTGTCTGCCTCTTTTCTTTTGGTGGAAAAGGCAGACCGGCCCGGTCTTCTCCGGTCCAGATAGGATTGAATATCTTCTTTGCAAAGGGGGAGTCCGGCCGGGCAGCCGTCCACAACGACGCCGACGCCCTTTCCGTGGGTTTCCCCCCAGCTTGTCATGCGATATAGAGTTCCAAATGATGAACCCGCCATAAGCTGACCTCCTAACAAAGAAAAGGAGACAGAAATCTTCTTTTTGTCTCCCCGTATCTAATCTCTTTTTGATTCTTTATTCCCGAATCTTATCTATTCTTCCAGTGAAAAGCCGATCACGGACAAAAGCATCATCCCGGCTGTTTCCGTGCGCAGGATCCTGTGTCCCAGAGTCATGACACGGGCACCCGCTTCCTCGGCGGCTTCCACTTCCCAAGGTTCAAATCCTCCCTCCGGTCCGATAAAGATACCAAGGCTCCTTTTCCCTTTCAGATCTTCCACAGATTGCCTGGCTTCTTCCATACCGGATGCCTCTTCATAGGGAATCAGAAGAGTGTCCAGATTGGCAGCATCCCCAAGGGCCTGGTCAAAAGACATGACCGGCTCAACCCTGGGAATCCGGCTTCTTTTTGACTGCTTTGCTGCACTTCGGGCTATTGCATTCCACCGGGCCACTTTTTTCTCCGCCTTAGTCCCGGATAGTTTAACAACCGATCTCCTGCAAGCCAGGGGTACGATGCGGACGGCACCGAGCTCAACGGCTTTCTGAATGATCCATTCCATCTTATCACTCTTGGGAATCCCCTGATAGAGAGTAATCTCAAGAGGCAGCTCCCTGTTGGAACCGTAGACATCTTCAACCACCGTTTCAATTCCTTCTTTTGTCATCCGGACAATAGAACAGAGGTACTCCCTGTCTTCCAGGCCGGTGGATACCGTGATTTTATCCCCCTCTTTTAAGCGGAGAACATGACGGATGTGATTGACATCCCCTGGATCGTCAATGAGAATACCTTCTTCAGGGATCTGCTTATCCCCTACGAAAAAATGGTTCATAGCTGCTCCTTGGAAGATTGGCTTCCTACGACACTTACCCAGTCTTTCATATGGTGAACTTCAATCAGGTCAAAACCGTTTCTTAAGAAAGCGTCACATACCGGTTTCTCCATAGTGTCAATAATGCCGGATGCTATAAAAATACCATCTTCTTTTAACATGTTTTTTACGATGGCGGATAGAGGAATGATAACATCAGCAAGAATGTTTGCAACAATGACGTCGTATTTCTTTCCGCTTTTCATAATCTCGGATTCCCATGCTTCCCGGTCATCAAGGAGATTGACCTGATAGACCTCAGCCTGGTCTTTACGGATATGGTTTACTTCAAAATTCTCCCGGACAGCCCGGATGGCATTGGGATCAATATCCGTTCCGTCAGCATGTTCCGCACCCAGTTTCAGGGCAATGATGGACAGAATCCCGCTTCCGGTACCGACATCCAGGATTTCCTTTCCGGGGCCGACATATTTTTTAAGCATGGAAATACACAGCTTTGTGGTTTCGTGGGACCCGCTGCCGAATGCGGTTCCCGGGTCGATCTCGATAACAATGTCATCTTCCTTCCGGTCATCAAGAGTCTCCCATGTGGGCTTGATCACGATATTGTCATCCAGGCGAAATGGTTTAAAGAAGGCCTTCCAGTTGTTGACCCAGTCTTCTTCCTCCGTACTTGATACGGTAATCTTCCCGCTTCCGACAGGGAGCCAGGATGACAGTTCCGCCATCTTGTTTCGGATCTTGAAAAGCAGATCTTCCAGGTTCTCCCCTTCTTCCACATAACAGATGACGGCAGCATTTCCGTCGTCGGGGGCTATCTCGTCCGGCAGAAGGTCTACATACATGGTCTTCAGGTCTTCTTCGGTCAGAGCTACATGGTCTTCCACCTCCACGCCTCCTATACCCATTTCCTGAAGTTCATAGCAGACCATTTCCTCTGCCTGGGTAGTGGTTTCTATTCGTATTTTATTCCAGCGCATTCCTGTCTCCTGCCGTGATTTTAAATAGTTTTCTTTTCTCTATGTTTTTTCAATAATATCTTCTGCCGCAGTCTTTACAGTCTATTTCTTTCCGAAAAAGCCTTTATGGTCTTTTCTGCTTTTGGAAGTGTTGTTGTCGTCCGCCTTTATTTCGCCCATGGCAATCTGATAGTTTCTAAGGGCTTCTCTCTGGGCATCAGTCATTCTCTCAGGAACCTGGACAACCAGAGTGACATAGTGGTTTCCTCGCACGTTCTTATTTCGAATGGTCGGAACACCTTTGTTTTTCAGCCTTACCCGGGTATCGGTCTGAGTTCCGGCTTTTATTTTGTATTCATAGGGTCCATCTACCGTATCAATCTGAATAGTGGCTCCCAGAGCAGCCTGAGCGAAAGAAATGGGTTCGGTCGAATAGATATCGTATTCCTGCCTCTGGAATTTGGGATGTCTGGATACGGTTACATTGACCAGGAGATCGCCGCGAGGTCCTCCGTTGATGCCGGGCTCGCCTTTTTCACGGATGCGGACAGTCTGTCCGTTATCAATACCGGCCGGTACGGAAACTGTAATCTTTTTGCGGACTTTGACATAACCTGTGCCCGAACAGTCTTTACACTTGTGGCGGATAATCTTTCCGCTTCCGTTACATTCCGGACAGGTCTGGACATTTCTTACCATGCCGAACATGGATTGCTGGGTAAATACCACCTGGCCGGTACCATTACATTTGCTGCAGGTCTCCGGGCTGGTCCCCGGCTCGCAGCCGCTTCCGCCGCAAGTGGTACACTTCTCTTTGAGGGTGATCTCCAGATCCTTGTCCACACCTCGAATGGCATCTTCAAATGTAATCCGGACGCCGGCACGAAGATTGGCACCCTGCCTTGGGCCATTTCTGGCACCACCCCGGCTTCGGCCACCGCCGAAGAAGTCCCCGAAGATATCGCCGAAAATATCACCCATATCTCCTCCGCCGAAGTCAAAGCCTCCGAATCCGCCGGGTCCGCCTCCCTGCTCAAATGCAGCGTGGCCGAACTGGTCGTATTTAGCTTTCTTTTCCGGATCACTTAACACTTCATAGGCTTCTGCAGCCTCCTTGAATTTCTCTTCGGCTTCCTTATCTCCGGGATTGGCATCCGGATGATACTTTTTGGCAACCTTTCTGTATGCATGTTTTATTTCATTTTCCGTGGCATTTTTGGAAACACCAAGGACCTCATAGTAATCTCTTTTGTCAGCCATCTGAGCCTCCTAATTATACTTCCTCCTGGTAACTCTTCCTGTCCGTGGACAAATACCAGAAAAAGAGGGGACAGGTATCCCTGCCTCCTCTTACTGATTATCATGGCAAACTCTGAAAAATGTTTGTCTTCAAGGGAAATCCGAAGACTTATATTACACCTCTTTGTAATCTGCGTCAACCACATCGTCTGCCTTGTATGAGTCATTGGCATCCTGGGGGCCAGCCTGTCCGGCCTGACCTGCTGCCTGAGCCTGCTCATACATTTTTCCGAAGAGGGCCTGAGAATCTTTCATCAGCTGCTCTTTTGCCGCATTGATCTCAGCGACATCATTCTCACTCATGTTCTCAGGAGTTGTCCTGTCAAGGATCTCCTTAATCTTTGTGATATCTGCCTGTACGGTAGTCTTTTCGGAATCTGCAATCTTGTCGCCGACTTCTTCCAGAGCTTTCTCTGTCTGGAATACAATATTATCTGCATCGTTACGTGCATCGATGGCTTCTTTTCTCTTCTTGTCTTCTGCTTCAAACTGAGCGGCTTCCTTGACAGCCTTCTCAATCTCCTCATCGGACATGTTGGAACCGGCTGTGATGGTGATATGCTGCTCTTTGCCTGTTCCCAGGTCCTTAGCGGATACGTTAACGATACCGTTGGCATCAATATCGAAGGTTACCTCGATCTGCGGAACTCCACGCATTGCCGGCGGGATTCCGTCCAGACGGAACTGGCCTAAAGTCTTGTTATCTCTTGCGAACTGTCTCTCACCCTGAACAACGTGAATGTCTACAGCAGTCTGGTTGTTCTCTGCGGTGGAGAAGATCTGGCTCTTC
>CADBME010000200.1 GCA_902795715.1 uncultured Lachnospiraceae bacterium
AAACTCGCTTCGTCTCCCGATTTCCACTGTCTGGGTTAAGGCCGAAGTCTATTTTGGGCAATACCTCAATCTGGTATCCACTATGCAGTTGGATCAATCCAACATAGTTATTAACCGATATTGTATCCCCCACTTTCCGGGAATGCCCCATCTTTAGGAAATCAAGTGCATCATCATGATCCTCTGTTGCTGAGAAAGCAATAATGAATTCTTGCAGATCCCGAAAAACAGGTTCCGGAAGATAAGCGAAGTTCGTCTGATAATCGCTTTTACAACAGATTTTATCAAATTCTCTTACCTCCAGAAGATTCTTCATATTGTCAGATCCCTTTTCCTATCTGTTTATAGCTTTCCATTCTCTCAAATGCAGTATGCTGAACTTCATATTTCTTCTCTGGAAGGTCTAAATCCGTATTTCCATTAAAGATGCCCTTCTCATTAATAGGTCGATCCAGAATGAACTTATACTCGTTAGCTTTTCCGTTATCTCCCAGGATAAGCTGTATTTTCTCATAATCTTCATAGAAGTATTCCTGCAGGAGCGGAATGATACTGTTCTCGAATATTTCTGCCAATGCCTTGATTGAGGAATGATCAGCAAGCCTCGTGAAAAATGCGTGACCAATCGTATGCTCACGATCATACAAATACTCTATCCGTTCATTTATTACATCCAGCATTCTTGCAACATCAAGATTTACCCCATCAATGACAACATGACCAGCACCCATATCTCTGAGTACTTTTGAATCCGGCATCATCTCAACAAAGGAAAAACGCCTCCTGAGTGCGGTATCCATAAGCGCTATAGACCTGTCTGCCGTATTCATAGTGCCTATGATATAAACATTGTCCGGGACAGAAAACTTCTCTCCTGAGTAAGGGAGGATTGCTTCCATCGACTCGCCTGCGCCATCTCTTTTTGTCTCTTCTATGAGCGTAATCAACTCACCAAGAATTTTTGAAATATTCCCCCTATTGATTTCGTCAATAATCAGCACATAGGACTTGTTACCATCATCTGAGTATCCCTCAAACGTCCCCACCTTTGATTCTTTTAATGATCGCTCGATGAAATCTACGATCTCGACAACACTGACTCCAATAATTCTTTCAATCCCTCTTCGGCGGGTAATTGCCTTTGACCCCAAAACAGATTCAATGACAAATGTATTGACCTCATTATTCCAATTGATCGATCTTTCCCAGAACGTACTATGCTGATCACGATCTGCAAGAGTCGGGCTGTCGTCCTGTACTATCCCGAAATTATCGCCCTTTCCGTCGATACCTACAAAGGAAATTACGATATCTCCCTTTTTAATCTGGCCTATAAGGTTCCGTCTGTTATTATCCTCTTTCTCATCCTCCAGTTTCCTAAATCTTATGACATTATTTTGAAAACACCCGGCCTTCTCGCAATCCTCCAGCCATACCAGCCATACTTTTGTATTCTCGTCATAAGGGATTATCCCTTCTTTTGCCCTCTTTGCAGATTTACAAATCTTTTTGAATAATCCATCATGAAGGACGTACTTCAGATCGCTGTTTCTTCCCTTACTCTCTTCTGATAAAACCGGCCGGATTCCCTCTATAAATTCCTCATATCCGTAAGACTGGTGAAATGTCGTAAAAGAAATCCTTCCCCTATCAGCGTAGTGTTTGTAACGAGTCAATATATCGTCATATTCTTCAGTCTGGATTTCATCAACAGTCTTTCCTTCACAGATTGCGACTGCATATATGACTGAATAATAGGTTTTCCCTGTACCAGGCGGTCCGTACAGTATTGTGTTAAGTTTGATCTGGTTCATTGGCTCCTTCTCCTCAGCAAAAATGCCGTTTGCTTCGAGCATTGTGATCGCATTCTGAACAGGTTCCCGCAGTCTGTAACAATAGTGTTCTATGCCGTTCTCTATTACGGTCTCTCGAGTAAACAGCACCGGCCAATACATGGGAACGCCGTGTTCTTCCGGCGCATCATCACATCCTGCTTCATGTACGATGCTTTTACCAATACGGGAAAAGCTTTGAAGATAATAACCTGGCATATTCCCATAACAGACTTCCATCTGTCTGATCGTTCCTTCTTTGCCAGGCATTTTGTAAAAATTGTATAGAGAAGAAAGCCATCGGGGAGAGATTAATTGGTCATTTGAAAAGATATTGAAATATGTTTCAGCTGACAAACAGGGATCATATTTTGATGGATCTGTTTGTTCGTTTTTTCCCGTTTTTGCCCTTCTTCTATTAAAAGCAAAAACCGCCGAGTACCTCCCTACCAATATGCTTTTCGACTTGTTTTTACCCTTACCAGATTCAACTTGAAGCTTAGATATTTCCAGATTATATGTGCCATCAAAAAACTTTTCCCACTCATATTCAAGGAGAGGATCAAAAACTAAAGAAACTTGACTGGAATTACTATCCACAAGCAGCTTCAGAGAATATTCCTTGCCAGAAAAATCCAGGGAGACTTCTTTGTCGCTTTTTGGAGGTTCCCAGAATTCCAAAACCTCCTTTGGAATAATTATGCCTCGAGGAGAAAAGATATCTTCCCCGCATTCGAGGCTGACTGTCATCTTATTAATTAAAGTCCATCGACTGCTTTTTCTTTGTTCTTGCATAGTTCTTTTCCTGAAATTATCGGGTTTCTGATTCGATATAGTATTCATTTTCCAGCTGTACAAGGAACTGTTCCGACAGCCTATAGTGTCCTCCATCGTTAATCCGGATTGCCTCCAACGGATATTTCCTGGCCTTCGGGTTAAACCCTTCAATGGCATATCTCAGTCCATCATGTCCTGTAAAAACACGCATATACATCCCTTTATCAAAGCCAAGATGACTGTATTTCCATACATTTGCATCAAATTTGGCGCGCATAATCTGCTCGGGATCCCGTCCATTATTGACGGTTACTTTTGCACTGAAACGATCATTCCAATACGTTATATGACCAAGAGATACTGTGACATCATATTTTTCTTCAAGGACAGACATAGCCTGCTCAAAGTCTTTTCGAAAAGCATCAATTGTCTTTCCTGTTATTTTCATCAGGATCAGCTCCTTATCATTCACCCCATCCTCACGACATCTCCATAGATCTGCCGTATATTTTTTTCAATATTGGTCCCGTGGATGTAGTACCAGTTCATGTCGCGGCGGCGCATGAGGCTGACAAATTTGTAGTAGAGTTCATGGCTCATGAAGTCAGTGAAGAAATAAATGTGGTCCATGCCTTCCACAGTGTCGAGGCCGAGGTTTTCGGAAACAGAAACATATTTCCATTTAGGGAAGATCTTGCGCATGCGTTTCTGCCAGTTCTCGTGGCCGCCGATGATCATGATCTTCTTGTCGGCAATGGCGCGTTTCATACGCTCCAGAAGAATCTGGTCTTCTTCCTCTTCGATATCATCCTCCGTCATTTTGAAGATATGGTCACGGAGGGCGATCAGCTCTCTACGGTTTGCCTCATACTCGACCCTGCTTTCTTCCAGCTTCGCGGCCTTGTCTCTCGCTTCTTCATACAGGGTGCGCTGTCGAATGACAGACTGGTCCTTGAGGAAGATAGCTTCCTCTTTCTCTTTGAGCTGCCTCTGTTGTTCTGCGACGAGTTGCCTGAGCCTTGCGATCTCGGCATCTTTTTCATCGGATGACATGCCGGTGTTACTTGCCGAAGAATCTTCTCCACCAGGGATATATGAAGTTCCGCCCAATGGTCTTGCGCCCTGATCCGGTGATTGATTCAGACTTTCGTTCTTTATATTCTTTGCCGCAGGTTTCCCCTGATCCTTATTTCCTGCCTGCGCACTGCTTGTCGTGAACAGTGTTTTCAGAGCCCGGTCTGCGGCATCATCATAGGCACGTTTTTCTTCCTGTCCCATAATGGTATCATTTGCAGCATGCTCAACGTAGTGTTCCGGCTCTATATGCGCGTACTGGACGAGTTCGCGTTCCCGCATCTGATAGAGATCCACGATGATATTGGAAAGGTAGTCCACGACGGCAAGGTAGATGACAGTGCTGAAACCCGGCAGATATCCCGGATAATGCATTCCCATCATAAACATGGCATGGCTGAGTTCCTTTGCCAGGTCAAATTCCCTCGTCCCATAAACGACTGTCTTGAAAATATCACGGGACGACAACACCTGCTGAATCATATCCTGCGCAAGCTGAAGCGGCAGGTAGCTGACGTCTTTCTGATATTTGGCAGGATCCGCCACTTCCGGATATGCGGCCTTGATCCAACTGACACTGTTTTCGGAGAGCTCATCTATGACCTGAGAAAGCGGCTTTTGTCCCTCCTTGCCGATCACATGGGTGTAGAATCCCTCACTTTGGCTCCATCTCTCCATATTCATCTGGTTGAGATGCATGTTGCAGGTATCGTCGATCCGGATCCCCATGATCTCGCACATGACCGTGATCCTGCTTACAGCAGGAAATATAGACGGCTCATCCAGACGCTGCGTATACTTTATAAAATCCTCCTGATTGATCTCGTAAGAGTTCTCCTGAAGGCCGTGGGCATTCAGACGGAAATGTCCCAGCTGCTTTGCTGATTCCGAAGCGGCAGTATCTGGGACATCCTGATGAC
>CADBME010000201.1 GCA_902795715.1 uncultured Lachnospiraceae bacterium
AGTAGTGCTTTTTTCCTCCATCAAGCGTTTCCACAAAGTTCAGCCTCAGGTAATAGACCTGTTTGTCTTTTTTCTTAACTTTTATTACTCTGCCGGATCCACATTCTTTCATCGGCTTACTTCTCCTTTCTTGTGATCCGGAGAGCCTTCCATAGAACTATCATAACACTCCTGGGCCAGATAAGACAGAAGGAGTTTTTTTGGAATCCGGTACTGCTTTCCGATCCGGATGGAGGGTATTTCCTTGCTTCTCAACAGCTGATACATCGTATTCCTGCCGATCTGGAAGAATTCCATCAAATCCTCCGGATGCATCATATCAGGCAGGTTCTCAACAAATCTGCGATCTTCCATAAGCTTGCCTCCTTCTCATTTCTCAAAAAACTCTTTTGTACCGGGAGAGATCATCAAATGAATGACGGATCTCTTTTTGACCGAGGAATTATATCCGGTGAAAATGAAAAAGGCAAATCGAAAGCATAGGATTTGGAATTCTTTTTATTTCGGGGATGCAGCAGGCGGCACTTGCTGTATTTTTCTATGACGAGCTGCCTGACAATAGAATAATTCGGGATTTTTTCTGCTTATGATATTGTTTATTTTTACATACAATGTGAAGATGGTTGTAATATGTAATACTTTACAAAATACATTTTTCGCACTATGATAAATACAAAGAGAGGGACAGTACCATGCCAGTAAAAAAGAAAGAAGAAGCAACATCTATGGAAAAGAAGAGTCCTGGGAGACCAAAAAAGTCAGATGCTGCAGTTGCCGAAGAGATTGAGGTTAGGGAGAACGTCTGTTCTGTGACTCGTAAAACAAAGGAAGCCGTCGAAGATGCAGCCGCCCAGGCTGTCTCAAGCCCTGTCAAAGTATCCGAGAGACAGTTACTATCTGGCAGACAAATTCCCCGTTTGTCGGGATGATAGGTAATCACTCTGGACTATAACTGGCTACTGACTGAATATTCTTCGGCGCAAATCTTGACAGCGTAAAGATTGGCGATATAATAACTTTACATTGTCAAGATTGGAGACTATACAATGAAAAGGACAGGAAGGAAAGCATTGATGACTATGATTTGCCTGATATTAGCAGTTCTGCTTCTTTTTTTGATTTGGTGCCTTGTGAGTTCCGGCAGAATACGGACTTACTATGGTGAAAAAAGCCTGTCGGAAAAGTTTGTAATGGATATAAACGGCAGCCCCAACGGTTTTTTTATTAACAGTCAGAACACGGACAATCCGGTTCTTTTGTTTGTATCCAGCGGACCCGGTACAGACGATTATTTTTTGACCGACAAATATAAGGATATGAAGCTTGAAGAAGACTTCACTGTTGTTTATTGGGACTACAGGGACATGGGTATCGCTTATGATAAAAGCTTTGATACCGACAAGATCACGCTTGAAAACATCCTTAAAGATACAGAGGCTGTTACGGAATATCTTAAGATAAGGTTTGAAAAGGACAGGATCTTTATTATGGGCTTTTCGGGCGGAACACACATATCTTTATTAACCGCCCGGGAGCATCCGGAAAATTACTATGCTCTGATAAATATGGCACAAGTCGTCACCGACGGACCAGAGCGGGATGCTCTTATGTATGATTTTATGAAACGTATTTTTACGGACAGAGGTAACAGCGTAGCGCTTAAGAAACTGGAAGAGTCGGTGACGACAGAAGACGGTGTGGTTATATGTAAGGACTGGTACAATTACGTCGCACTCCTGCATGAAGCGGGCGGAGGTACGATAAAGGACAGATCTGAATTTGAAGGGATCGTTTTGCCGATCATGCTTAGCAAATGCTATACGGTAAAAGAAAAACTGCAATATGTTCCTGCTATGAAAATGTACAGGAATACCCCTCTTACCGAAGAACTTGAAGGATTTGATTACAGGACATCAGTCACAACTTTGGAGATACCGGTTTACTTTATCAGCGGTGAAAGCGATTACAACTGTCCATGGGAACTGGTCGAAGAATATTGTGATATCATAAATGCCCCGGACAAGGGATTCTTCCTGATCCCGGATGCGGCACACAGCCCTTTGTGGGAGAATCCGTCTGTGACCTGTGATGTTTTAAAGCAGATTAAGGAGAAGACAGTAAATGAGTGATACGTATCATCATGGCAATTTAAGAGAGGCTCTTATTGAAGCAGGAATACGGATCATTAATGAAAACGGTGAAGATACGCTTTCTTTACGCAAGGTCGCTTCAGCCTGTGACGTCTCCCATGCAGCGCCCTACGCTCATTTCAAGGATAAGGACGAACTGATAGAGGCCATCAAGAAGAGCGTAACGGAGCAGTTAATGGGCGAACTGGAAGAAGCTGTTAATGCTGCCGCCAGTTCAGAGATCGCTATAGTGAGTATGGGAAAGAGATATGTTTCATTCTTTCGCAGTCATCCCGATTATTATAAGTTTCTTTTCGGACGTCAGAATATAATCGCTCACTTAAAGATCGATGAGAAAACAGACGACGATTACCCGCCCTTCGTTCTTTTAAAAATAACATACCTCAAGTATCTGAAGGAGTACGGAATAAAAAAGAACAGGAAAGAGCAGGAGGTTGAGCTTTTGAAAATCTGGGCATCAGCGCATGGCCTTGCTGCAATTGCCTGCATGCCCGGTGTGATCCCGTCCTTCGACTGGGATAAGATGCTTGAGGGTGACGATCTCCTGAGATAAAACAAGATATCGAAAGGTACCTGTCTGCTTGATTGTGGAGGCTGGTTATGAATTTATCAATAAGAGGATGGAGAATCGGCGATGAAGCTGCTTTGGCTAAAAATCTAAATAATCCAAAGGTTTTGAATAATCTCAGAGATGGATTGCCTTATCCGTACACGGAGAAAGATGCAGAGGACTTTATTACGGCCATGTTATCGGCAGATAAAG
>CADBME010000202.1 GCA_902795715.1 uncultured Lachnospiraceae bacterium
AAAAGAACCAATTTATGTAACAAAGACCGGACGTGAAAAGAGAAGAGATAGTGTAATCGGTACGCTGGTTTCGGGAAAAGATAAGACGACAGGTATTATTGATTTTGCCATGATCAGATCAGCATATCATAAGGGTGAGTTCTTTGATAACATTGATTCTTATGGGATGGTGCTTTGCGACGAATGTCATCATATCGGTTCTGCACAAGGTCAGGCGTTGATGGAAAGACTTCGGGCAAAATATATATATGGTCTTACTGCTACGCCGGAAAGAAGTGATCGTTTAGATGATATAGTGTATATGTTACTTGGACCTGTAAGACATAAATACAGCGTAAAGGAGCAGGCAGACGAGCAGGGGCTTGATAGATTTGTTTATCCAAGGTTTACAAGAGTTGTGAACATTTCCGGTGAGGGCATAGATATTAATAAGGCATATGATCTCATAGCGGACAGCTCGGTCAGAAATGAACAGATTGTAAATGATGTTCAGCAGGCAGTCGCAATAGGTCGAACTCCGGTAATCTTAACTAAACTGAAAAAACACGCCGAATTGTTATACAGAATGCTTCAGGGAGTAGCAGATCATGTATTTTTGATCTACGGTGGACAGAGCATGAGGCAGAATAAAGATATTAAAGATTTGATGTTTTCGGTTCCGGACAATGAGTCACTTGTATTGATCGCAACGGGTCAAAAAATCGGAGAGGGATTCAACTTTCCAAGGCTGGATACACTTATGCTTGCGGCACCCATCAAGTTCGAGGGCAGATTGATACAGTACGTCGGAAGGTTAAACCGGTTATATGATGGAAAGAAGGACGTGGTGGTGTATGATTATGTTGATCCTCATATAGGTTTCTTTGACAGACAATACCGTAATCGGTTGAAAACCTATAAAAAGCTGGGTTATCACGTTATTTCTGCACCAATAAAGGATAAGCAGAACTCTTATGTTATATTTGACGGAAGAGATTATTCGGAAACGTTTGAACGCGATCTGGTTGAGGCAGATAAAGAGATAGTTATCTCAAGCCCGGGGCTGATAAGGTATAAGGTCGAGAGAATCATATCATTGTTAAAGCCGCGTCAGGAGGCTGGAGTATCCGTAACTGTTATTACACTGGAGCCGGATGCTGTTGGATTTGGGGATACTATAGAATTGCATATGTTAGTTGACGAAATGAAGAACTGTGGTATAAACGTACGACTCACGGCAGATGCTTGTGAGCATTATGCTGTTATAGATCAAAAACTTGTTTGGCATGGTGGTATTAATCTTCTTGGAAAAGCTGATTATTACGATAATCTGATCCGTGTGGTGAATGAGCAGGGAGCTGCAGAATTGCTGGAAATATCTGAGCAAGTGTTGTAGAATGTACGGAGTCATGATGGGGTTATAGATTGAAGAGGAATATAAAGATGATTGCTGAGAAAATTGCTGTTTTAAAGAAAAAGAGAAGGAAGAGAAAGGTCAAGAAACGCTCCGTTGTGGATAGTGCTGTTCGTAATGCGGCCGCATTATCTGATGGGTGTAATTCGGAATTTGTTAAAGGTGCGGAGTTCGATGGAATATTCGAAATTCCTATAATTAAGAAACCAAAGAAATATATTATTCCGGATAATCTTGTGCCATTCAGTAAGATGGAGAAAGCTGACCGTAAGTCATTTGCGGTATGCGAGTATGAGAATGATACGGAGTTCAAAGATTTGCTTGTAAATCCGGATGAATATATCGCGATACTTAAGAAGTATCAAGGTTTTATCTCACCTGATTGCTCGGTTTATCGTGATATGCCTCTGGCCCTTCAGATTACAAATATTTATCGTAGCAGAGCTATAGGCTATTGCTTTCAGAAACACGGAGTATATGTCATTCCATGTGTGCGATGGGGTGATGAAAGAACATATACAACAAAGTTTCTCCCGGAGAAAGTTGCTTTTCTTGGTGTTGAGAAGCATTCAATCGTTTCCGTAGGAAGCTATGGACAGATAAAGGATAGGGTTAACAGATATTTCTTTGAAGCCGGAATGGATGCCATGATGGAGACATTGGAGCCTGAAATAGTTCTTGTGTATTCACAGATGCCGGACAAAATAGAGGAGAAATACCCGAAGACAAGATTTGTAGAGTACCCTGACTGGACAAGCACTGTAAGAAAGGATAAAGAGGAAAATGGGAGCAGGGCAGAGTGACCTTTATAAAGGGACATATGGTGATACATCAAGCAATATTCCGGATGAGCTATCAGGAAAGATAAAGCTTCCTGACAACGATTCGCAACTAAAGCATATTTTTCGAAAAGCTCCGGGACATTTGGAAGATACCCCAGGAAACAGAAAGATGTTGCAGGAACTTGCAAATGATTCAAAATATCATAAGGATAAGGATTCCAGAGGGAATGATTGGCATTACAAAGAACTGGAAGACGGAAGCCAGCTCTGGGTCGTGAGCAGGAATGGTATTATTCAAGAGGGAGGATTGAATAACCCACCAAGAGTATGGAATAATCGAACAGGATTAAACATGGATCCATTTGGAGGTGATTAACAATGAATAGATTTGAATTGTTTTCGTTAATATTTTTTTGGCTGAATAGGTTTTATGAGAATGAAACTGATGATAGGATTATAAATCAGCTTAGTGAAATGAATCCATTTATTTGGGACGATATTGGATCAGCAGATCCTGCTGTTTACGATGAGTACTGCTCTTTTATAGGAGATGCAGAGATAACCGTAGAGAACAGTATTGATTTTGCAA
>CADBME010000203.1 GCA_902795715.1 uncultured Lachnospiraceae bacterium
CAATGCTTTTCGCATTTGCCGCATTGTATACATTGGGAAGCTGATGTTGCATCCTTTCGCATTAAAGTGCACATGGCATATTCGGTCAGGGCAGCTAAAGTGCCTTCCGAATACTTTCTGTTGTAGGCTGCGAATGTACCTGGAATATCTACCTTCTGAGGGCAGGGCATGCAGTATCTGCACCCGGTGCAGGCTACTTTCATGCGGGCATTGATGGCCCCGGCCACCTTCCTAAGCAGGGTCCTGTCTCTCTTTGTCAGAAAGCCCGACGGGCAGATTCTTCTTTCTTCCCCTCTGTCTTCCTCTTCTTCACCGGTCTCCCGGCCTGCCCCGGCGGCACTTTCTACATTTTCCTTCACCATGGAAAGAGAATTCATGCCGGACAGGACACAGGTAACTTCCGCCTGGTCCCAGAGCCAGAGAAAGGCCCACTCGGCAGGGCTCTTCTTTACCGGATAGGCGGAAAACATCTTCCGGGCTCTGCCGGGCAGATTATTGACTAGCTTGCCTCCCCGCAGGGGTTCCATGATCACAACCGGTATCCCTTTGGCTGCCGCATAATGAAGGCCTGTCCGACCGGCCTGGCTGTGCTCGTCCATGTAATTGTACTGAATCTGGCAGAAATCCCAGTCATAGGCATCCAGAAGCTGACAGAAGGCATCGGAATTTCCATGGTAGGAAAAGCCGATCTGACCTATGGCTCCGGTCTCTTTCTTGTCACGGATCCAATCCGCAATCCCAAGGTCAACAAGCCTCTCCCAGGACTTGACATCCGTCAGCATATGCATCAGATAATAATCCACATGGTCGGTCCTCAATCTTTTCAGTTCTTCCTGAAAATACTTTTCGGGATCGGAAGCTTTTTTCATCATATAATGAGGAAGTTTCGTAGCAATATAGACTTTGTCCCGGATGTGGTTTTTCCTGAGAATCTTTCCTAAAGCGACTTCGCTTCCCGGATAAATATAGGCGGTATCATAATAGTTGACACCGGCCTGGTAGGCTGTCATGATCTCTTTTTCCGCCTTTTCAAGATCGATTCTTCCCAGCTTCTGAGTAAGACGCATACAGCCATAGCCCAGAATCGATATTTTGTTTCCATACCTGTCTGTCCTGTATTGCATGATTTCCTCCTTATTTTTATTTATCCCGCACTTCTTCCCTGTTGGTCAGGTTCTCTTTCTCATTTCTTTTTATTAATTATCATGTATAGTCTCCTTCGATTATACAGGAAATCAAGCCTCCTGTCTGCACATTGTATGGAAAAGATTGACGGAAAGAGATTGAGAAAAAAGTCAGCTTACGTTATAATAGGAACCGTTCTATCCCCTCATCTTCTTTCAGGAAGGAGATCTTCATGGGGACAGGATGTCAAAAACACAGGTATTTAACATGTAAGGAGATGAAAATATAAATGAAATTAGGTATCGTCGGTTTGCCCAATGTAGGCAAAAGCACCCTCTTTAACTCATTAACCAAAGCAGGCGCGGAATCTGCAAACTATCCCTTCTGTACCATCGACCCCAACGTGGGCATCGTGGCTGTTCCTGATGCCAGGCTTCAGGTCCTCTCCGATATGTTCGAATCCGCAAAAATAGTTCCGGCTGTCATCGAATTTGTGGACATTGCCGGTCTGGTCAGGGGAGCATCCAAAGGGGAAGGTCTGGGCAACCAGTTCCTGGCAAATATCCGTGAAGTGGATGCCATTGTTCACGTCGTTCGCTGTTTCGAAGACAGCAACGTCATTCATGTAGACGGTTCTATCGATCCCCTAAGAGATATCGAAACCATTAATTACGAACTGATCTTCGCGGATATTGAAGTCCTGGAGCGAAGAATAGCCAAATCGGGAAGAGCGGCAAAGAACGATAAAAAAATAGCTGCAGAAGTGGAATTTCTGGGACGGGTTAAGGATCATCTGGAAAGCGGTCAGCTGGTTAAAACCTTTGAAAGGGAAAATGAAGATGAAAAAGCCCTTCTGAACGAATGCAATCTCCTTACCGACAAGCCGGTTATTTTTGCCGCCAACGTTTCTGAAGATGATCTGTCCGATGATGGTCAATCCAATGAATATGTCAAAGCGGTCAGAGACTACGCCAAAAGCTGTGAC
The DNA here is from genome assembly GCA_902795715.1 of uncultured Lachnospiraceae bacterium. The sequence continues at coordinate 2,111 of CADBME010000203.1, forward strand.
GCCGCAGTCTTCACCATCTGTGCCCAGATCGAGCAGGAGATTGCCGAACTGGATGATGAAGAGAAATCCATGTTTTTAGAAGACCTGGGACTCTCCGAATCCGGCCTGGAAAAGCTTATCAAGGCAAGCTACTCCCTCCTGGGCCTGATCTCCTACCTGACTGCAGGCCCCATCGAATCCAAGGCCTGGACCATCAAAAAAGGAACCAGGGCACCCCAGGCTGCAGGTAAGATCCACTCCGATTTTGAAAGAGGATTTATCAAAGCAGATGTCGTCAGCTACGATGACCTGGTAGCCTGCGGATCTACTGCTGCTGCAAGAGAGAAAGGCCTGATCCGGTCCGAGGGAAAAGAATACGTCATGAAAGACGGGGATGTGGTCGTATTCAAATTTAACGTGTAAATTAAAAAGAGAAGGATTCCATCTCACAAGGCGGAGCGATTCCCTCTCTAAAGACAAAGTAGTTCAGTCTGCAAAAGAAGGGCGTTTCAATCTCTGGCCCGAATCACCAGGACTGTCCCCTCCTCAATGTACACGTCAGCCTCTTCGCCCCTGATTTCATTGCTGATTCCCAGGGATGTCGATGCACAGAGAGTCGCATTTTCCAGAGGATAGGAAAATCCTTGCAGAGTTATCCCGCTGACCTGGGGAGTAAGGGCAATGAGGGAGAGAAATTCCCGGTCACAAGAGTCTTTAAAGGTCTTTTGGAAGGTCCGTTTTTCCGGTCCGACCATCACCTCAATAGTATTATGGGGATCCATGATCATGGCATGGATCCCCTTTTCTTTAATGGGTATCAAAAGTGAAATATTGGCCAGACTGTGATCGAATCTGGAACCGGTCGCCGCCAGGAGAAGAATCTCATCCGGCTGCATTTCCAGGGCCAGCTGAAGAGCCAGGTCCGTATCGGTATAGTCTTTTCTTTCAGGATAATGCCGGATGGGGGCTTTGGTCATTCTCTCATATTCCTCCAGCAGCCCCGGTTCTTTCAAACTGTCGAAATCCCCCAGGATATCTGTGGGAAGGATGCCGACCTGCCTGCACCAGGCCAGTCCGGAGTCTGCAGCGATAATACGGTCAAATGACTTTCCTGTCAGAAGTCCACGCGCCCATTCCGTATCCAGATTTCCTCCGCTAATGATTAATACCTGCATAGCTTATCTGACTTCTCCAATCCTCTTATAGCCTTGTTTTTTGCTTGCTGTTTTCATCAGGTCAGGATGCTTATCCCTGTCAATACTTCTTTCTTCGGTCTCTCAGCTCCTCATAAAAAAGACAATAGTCTTCATACCTTCTCCGACTGATCCTGCCTTCAAGCAGACCTTCTCTTACAGCACATTCCGGCTCGTTTATGTGATTGCAGTCCAGAAAACGGCAGCGGCCTTCATAGGGATGAAATTCAGGAAAATACTTTTTCAGCTCTTCTTTTTCTATGCCGCTGAGGTAGAGGGAGCTGAATCCCGGTGTATCCATCATATAGGTATCGGGTCCGATATGTATGAGTTCAGAATGTCTTGTGGTGTGGCGGCCGCGTCGGATTTTCCGGCTGATGGCACCGGTTTCCATTTGTTTTCCTGTGCTGAGACAGTTGAGCAGGGAGGATTTTCCTACACCTGAGGGCCCGGCCATGACGGTGGTTTTTCCCTGAATCCGCTCCTGCAATGACTGCAGTCCTTCTTTCTCCCGGGCACTGATGAACATAAGCTCATATCCGGTACCACTGTAGTCATCTTCCAGTTGACGAATCTCCTCCCCGGAAGCCAGATCGATCTTATTAAAGCAGATCATCACCGGGACTTCCTGTTGCTGCATGGTGACCAGAAAACAACTTAACAAATGATGGTTGGGTTCCGGATCCTTTATGGAAAAAAGAACCATGGCCTGGTCTACATTGGCAACCATGGGGCGGACCAGCTGGTTTTTTCTGGGGTAAATCTTTGTCAGGTTCCCCTCTTTATCACCCTCATGGGTGATATCAATTTCAACCAGATCTCCTACATTGGGTTTGATATTGTGCTTCCGAAAGATTCCTCTGGCTCTGCACATATAGAGTCCCTTATCCTCCAGATATACAAAATAATTTCCTCCGACTCCCCTTATGATTCTTCCCGTCATTCTCCACTCCACTGTTTTTGAATAAAGAAGTTGTCCTGCAATAGTTTTTCCCTGAGCCTTACCTTGCAATAGCTTCCAGGGTCACTTCGAACTCCTCGTGGACTTCTCCGTTTACCTTCATGATCACTGTCCCCGAACCGCTTTCCTTTCCTTCAAATGTCAGAGAAAGGGGGAAATCTGATCTGGACAGAGTTTTCTTTTCATAGATTACGGATTCCTCGCCGCTCTGGGAAAGGATCAGTTCTACCGATCCGCTTTCTCCCTCTTCAAAGGGGCTTTCCGTAATGGAAATCTTTCCTTCATACTTTATGGTCGTGGGCTCTCCGATGCTGATGACGATCGATACCTTTGTGCCTTTTTCCACATAGGTCCCCGGATCGATGCTCTGGCCGATGACATC
>CADBME010000204.1 GCA_902795715.1 uncultured Lachnospiraceae bacterium
AGATTTGATAGGATAAGTACCAATGTAGTAGAACTATACGATAAATTAGTTTCTCATTTAATGAATAAAAGAAATATTAGAGGGGATGACTTTGATTCAGTCATTATTGAACTCATGGGCCTTGCTTATGATATATATTGTAGTGATACAGATACAGCAGTTGTCCCAAAAGATAAATGGAGTAATCACTGGGTATTTGCGTTTTATATAAAACAGTCGGAAGAGCGGGTAATCGGTTTTTTTCACAGATCTTTTTATCAATATTTTTTGGCCAGATATATTTATAGTGGAATTCTCAATCTTGTAGAAGAAAAAACAGAATACTTTATAGGTAAGTTTGCGGAAAGAGAGTTGGATGACACTATTCGCCAGTACCTGTCACTAATGTTTGTCGAAAAGGATAAAAAAGCAGTAAACACAAATATGAAATTATTGATAGATACACTTGTGAGAACAGAGGCATATATAAACTTGGATTGTAAACATTCTTTTGGAGATGCTGAAAAAACAAAAATAGGCAGAACAATAAATGTCTATAGAAATACATTACATATTTGCGCTGCGGCTTCTTACGTAATTCAGATTCCATTTAAGGAAGGTTTAAGTATCCTTCTAAAGACATACCCTAGTAATAAAATAACTATATTTAGTGATTTAAATATAAGAGCTGACATAAGCGATTCTGATTTAGACATGGCAAAACTGAGTGAAGCAGATCTTTCGGGTGCTTATTTTGGAGGAACCAGTCTGAGAGGTGCCTTTTTGGACAGGGCAAATTTGAGAGGGACATACATGGAAGATGTGAATTTAGAGAGAGCAGACCTAAGGGATGCTGATTTGAGAGAATCTATCTTACCTGAGGCTGATTTGTCAGAGGCTGATTTAAGCGGCGCTAAACTATGTGATGCTGACTTGACAAAAGCCAATTTGCATGAAACTGTCCTGAGAAAAGCTAATTTGCAAAGAGTCAAATTAGAAAAAGCTGACCTGAGAATTAGAGACTTGAGTCATGCAATAATTGATGCTAAGTATAGAGATATCCTTGACAATTCCATTGAGGGTTATAATACCATCATATGGGTGTAAGTTTATGTAAGAAAAATGAAAGAACTTCATATAGTTTCGCAATCAAAATAGCAGATTTAACTTTAGAGGATAGTTAAAATAGAACTACATTTTCAACCCGATTTCTTTCTTTCAGGAGAGTTCCTTTACATGTGCAGGAACATTTGTATATTACGAGCGGATAATTCACCTTTATTTGAAAAATAAACCACCTATCACGGGGCGGGACCACCTGAGGAATATACTATAAAATGGAGGAGAAGCCGTTTGAAATATCGGCGCCGTTAAGAAAGGGAGGTGATGACGGCTTTTCCAGTCTCCCTCAAATTCACAATAATGATACAAGCGCTAACTTCAATGAGGACGGTATTTTTCCAGCTTTATCATTGCAATATCTTTTTTGTAAGCTGGTTATGTTATTAGAATTGTAAGCTGATAAGACTTAATTGAGTATTTATTTAGGCAGGATAGCAGGGTGGTTTCTATGGCTGTAAATCTGATTGGGAAGCTGCTGTTGGAAGCCGTACAGACGGGTGGAACTTATGCAGAATTTGTGGTTTCCGGGGATGCGATCGCTTTCATATGTAATGGCGGCTCTAGAAAAAGCACAAGGCATTACCGTCGGACAAAAAATGAGATAAAGGCAGATGAGAGGATATTAAGAACAATAAATGAAAAAAGCCTGCTTTTTTCCAGTCAATTAAACCGTATAAAGATTACCTTTTCCAATGGGAAAACTGCTGCCTTTCAGAGATTGGACCATAATAACGTCTGTACGATCACAGCAAGGAGGGTAACTGAATCAAAGGAAAAGAGCTTTGACTACGTGTGCTTTACCTCCGACGATAATCCTTATACTGGAATCGCGTTTGCCTTAAAGACTTTGAAAAACGACCGTTATCAGATCATTCCCTGCGCAGGGGTGGTCATGAATGGCCCAAATACCACAGATATGCCAACCAATCTGCAGTTTGTTATAAGCGGCAGTTTTCGTGTGAAAGACGGAATGCCGGACAGTAATTCTTCCGAGGAAAACCAGGAAGCTGTGGAGGACCTGGCAACCGTAATGGAATCCTGCATAAAAAACGTTCTACACCAAGGGCTATTGGGAATGTCGTTTTTCTCGGTTCTACCAAATTCATCGGATGAAGAATCGTTCATTAATGCGCCACTGATCCGGGCAATAAAGACTGTCTGCAGCTATTATCCACTATTTAAAAATCGAAAGGGAACGATAGTCTCCAGAAACAGTGTTGCCTATGGAACAGAGGATGTGACAAAACTCTTTCCGCAGGAAATTGCAGGACTTGTTCTGGGAAATAAATATTGGGCTGAACCTTGTAATGCTGGCAGCAGAGAAGAACGCTTTTTGATTGATGTTGGAATACCATTCTATGACCGTGAACGCTTTTTGAAGGAACTTTTCAGAAAGGAGAACCTGGATGACTGCAGCAGGATCCTTAAAGAACAGAATGACCGGTGGTTGAGGTCATTTTATATCTTCTGTTCTGAACCGGTAGCGGATGATACTACGAAACGGCTGATTATATCAGGGCTCAAGAGTATCCGGTCGATAAGAGATTCCAAAGGGAACATGCAGTATCCCGGCGAAATTTCGCTGGCTGCCCAAGCAGAGAGGGCAGGCAAAAAATCTATTATTGTTAAGCCTGATCTCATATCACCGTCTGGCTCTGATGATGAATACTCTGCCCAAATCAGAGACTTTTTCCTAAATGACCTTAGAATTAAAGAGTATTCACAGAAACCTGAAATGGAAGCCCTGGCTGGGGCAATGATGAGCAAGAGACAGCCCATTGACAGGACCTACGCAGGAAAGCTGCTGTCACTTGCAAAATTTGACGAAGCCTGCCCCGGAGAGATTGATTCTCAGCTTATGCCATTTTTCCTTTTGAATCATCCAGAGGGCTTCGCAGAGCCAACGCAAACGAGCTGGTGATCGGAAAACCATTTGTAAGAGAAGGGAATCTTCTTGCATCGGCAACAAAGAGAAATCCTATCTGGAAAGGACTAAAAGCCCTTTTAAGTGAAGAAGATCTTGACACTGTTTTGGTATTTGCAGAAAGAAACGGTGCAATAGGCATACCCAGAATAATCAGGCAGAAAGCTAAGAAGCACAGGGATTTTGCAGACAGATTGTTTATCTTGGGCAGGCAAGGCGCCAGAGATACCGATTATGATTACACGATTCCGGGATTAGAGGACCTTCTAAAAAGAAGATCCCTTCAGCTGAGCAGACTGGTCTGGGATGCGTTACGGATGAATGACAATTCTGATGCAGTCCTGCATGCAGAATACTCGGTCAATAACAGAACTGTTGTCAACCGGTCTGATTCAAGCCTGATCCTGATATTAAGAGAACGTACATGGGTCCCCGGCAAGGACGGCAAATTCTACATGCCGGAAAACATTAGGATTACAGATATCCATGAAGACCTTGTATTCGACAAAGACAATCCCATTTTGCATGCCTTGAATTTCGGCTCAGGAATTAAAAAACGAGAGAAAGCAATTAAAGATTTGGAGAAGCTGGCAGCCAGAGAAGGCTTTCGGCTTATTCCGGAAGAAGAATATCAAGAGTTCATTAAGTGGAAGAAGCAGACTTCTCCTCAACAATAGTCATAGAAATACCAGATATGAAAAAACACTCGACTATGTTTGACACCATCATAAACATCAGCGCTTATAAAGTTTTGCACAGATTATTGCAAAACCAACCTGATCAGATGTTCAGGCTTACTGATCAGGAACTCGATGATATTATAAAATACGATATTCTGAATATCATGGCCTCCTATCGCAATATGATGAGCCCATCACAGAAGAAATATGTTGCGGAACTTCTTGAATCAGAGATGGGATTTGGAAATATATCCAGCGTATTTGATAATCTTTCAGATTCCATGAAAGATGAGATTTACATTCCCTATCTATTAAAACTTATTAACAGAATTAATGTTCATCCTGTAGTTACGGCAGCATATCAGGTTTTGTTTAAGTATTGCACTAATCTGATAAAACCTCACATGCATTCCGGGCTTTATGTATATGATTATCTGGCATTAATGAATACGGCTTATTTCTCTGTGATCGCAGACGGGTTAGGAGTACCTGATTATTTTTCAAAGTATATGAAAGAATGCTATGGGCCTTGCAACTATGATGATTTTGTAGATTACATATTTGAGAAGAATTCAGACGATATCGATTGGGATCTGGAAATTGACCTGGATGGTATAGATAAATTTTTGGAAGAAAACGGGAATACTAATA
>CADBME010000205.1 GCA_902795715.1 uncultured Lachnospiraceae bacterium
GAGTTTATTTGCCATTTCGCTTTGAACTGTCGGAAAAAGATGCGCATATCCATATGTGATCTTTTCTGCTTCATGTCCGACACGCTCCCCAATCGCCAATGCTGAATAACCCATATTTATAAGAAGAGAAACGTGGCTATGCCGCAGGTCGTGGATCCGAATTCGTTTTACCCCGCTCGCTTTGCAGCCCCTCTCCATCTCATGAGTTAAATAGTATTTCGTAACAGGAAACATCCTTTGATCATGGGAAAGTTCATATTGCTGTTTCAGATAATCCTTGATTTCATCACAGAGGAAATCGGGGATTGTAATTACCCGATTGCTTTTTTTCGTTTTGGGATCTGTTATTACATCTTTCCCATTTTTACGGTGATAGGTTTTGTTGATTCTCAAGGTTTTTTTCTCTAAATCAAAATCATCCGGCGTAAGAGCTAGAAGCTCTCCTTCCCGGATGCCTGTCCAATACAAAACCTCAAATGCGTAATATGACAATGGTTTATCCATCACGGCTTCCGCAAATTTTAAATACTCTTCTGTCGTCCAGAATTTCTTTTCTTTAGGGATCTCTTTTCCAATCGTTCCAGCCTGTCTCGCCGGATTTACCGGAAGTCGATAATAATTGACCGCATGATTGAATATTGCAGTCAGTTGTGCATGAATAGATCTGAGATAATCTGGAGAATACGCCTTTCCCTGTTTACTCCTATGCTTCATCAGCTCATTCTGCCAGGCGATAACATCTCTCGCTTTGATATCCTGAATTTTTCTCTTCCCGAAGTATGGAAGAATCTTCGTTTTGACGATATGCTCCTTTGACTCCCAGGTGCTTTCCTTTACACGGCCTTGTTTTTCCGTTTTATAGATTTTCCAGAAACTTTCAAAGGTCATATTAAGACTACCCTGCACTTTTCTCATTGCTTCATATTCCCATTCTTGTGCCTCTTTTCGGGTTTTAAAGCCCCTTTTGGAAGTCTGCTTTTGTGTTCCGGTAAAATCCACATATCGAAAAATCACTCTCCATGAATTATTTTTTTCATCCTTAAATACCGGCATCTTTTTCCCCCTCTCCATCTTCTTGATAATTGATTTTTTTATAGAAGAAAGTGGAATTAATCCTGCCCCTTACGGTCATATATCCCATTTTCTCCATTTCTCCATTAAGTTCTCTGATGATTTCATACGCCTTTGGCTTTGAAACCTGCATTATTTCTGCTACATTGTCTGCTGTTAAAAATTGAATTTTAGACATACTTCTAGCCTCCTTTTTTCAAATTATTATTTCAGTCATATTTGCCACGCTCCCCTGACTTCGGGAACAAGCCGACCGTTCCGTCCATTTTTTGAACTTATACCATAGGCTTTCGCCTCCCCGAGATCTCTCCCTGGGCCGTTCTCACTGCGTGCGACTATTCCCTCATCTTTAGACTTCTATAGCACGGGCTATGACCAAACGGACGTATCATTATCTGTAATCGGTTGCTGTATATTCAGTTTTCAAGGTGCGCACTTAACTATTTTTAGTTAAGTTAATTATATTATATAACTTTTTTTGTTTAAGTCAACCCCGTTCTTAACTTTTTTTATTTAAGTCTTGATTTTTATCTCAAGTATGGTAATATAAGGTCGGATATACAAATTTGTTTAAGTTCTTTAACAACTCAAAGAGAGGTATTCATTATGGCAATTGGTGAACGCATCCATTTATTCCGCACAAGAAAGGGTCTTCTGCAAAAGCAGCTCGGCAAGTTACTTGGGTTTTCAGAAAAAACTGCAGAAGTCCGCATCGCTCAATACGAAAACGATGCACGAGCTCCAAAAGAAGATCTCATTAAGCAGATGGCTGAGGTTCTTGATGTCCGCCCGGAAGCGATCCGTGTTCCTGATATTGATACTTATGTTGGACTGGCACATACTCTTTTTACCCTTGAAGACCGATATGGATTTAAGCCAGGAGAGATTGACGGTGAACTTTGTATTCGCTTAGACAAATATCATCGGGAGTTTCACGAAATGCGGAACATGCTTCAGATCTGGTCAGAAAAAGCAAAACAGGTCAAAGACGAAACAATCACAAAAGAAGAATATGATGA
>CADBME010000206.1 GCA_902795715.1 uncultured Lachnospiraceae bacterium
GGATGGAGGCCTGGTGGAGAAGGTCCGTCAGGTAATCCCTGATAAAACCATCCGGTTTGGCAAAGATTTCATCAAATTCCATATAAGTCTCCCGGTCTTTATGGCTTTTCCTGTAATGGACCAGGGAATCATAGGAGATACGGCTTCCGGTCTGAAATCCGTAACGCTCTTTTTGACCCGGAACCGGAACAAAGAATCCGCTTTTTCGCACATAACAATTGGAAGAGTCAGCCGGGATGCGGTATGCCTTCTCAACATAGCGTCCGACACTGCGGTGGATGGCCCGGTCCTCAGCAGGGAGATAGTAATACTGGGAGGGATCATCAAAAAAGTGCTTCAGTTCCCCCGCAAGAAGAGGGAGAGTAAAAGAACATTGGCCCTCTTTGGCTTCAAAAGCAGACAGAGCTTTCATATCGTGAAAATGCAGGGAGACCGGAACCGGCTGCCATAGAGAACAGGAGATTTTCAGACAATCTCCCCTGTCGTCAGCTTCCATTTCATCCACAGTAAAGCCTCCATTCCACAATGCGGGATAGGCCAGAAGAGGCCAGAGCCGGGTCAGGCCCAGCAGGTCTTCTTTGTTATGCAAAAGCAAAAGGTCAAGAGATTCTTCGGATGGTTTTTTCAGGTAATCTTTGTATACCCTGATCAGTTGGGCACCGCTAAATCGGTCTTCCCGCGGCAAACCCAGAAATCTTTCCCAGTCTTTCTGCCTTCCGCCCCTTAGTCCAAACAGGGGACGGTAAGGGCGGAGGACCTGATAATAGTCAAGGGAGTCACAGGCAGAAAAGTCAAAGTGCAGACCGTGCTGCCTGCCGTGATATTCAAGAAAGGGAAAATCAAATTGCTTTCCGTTAAAAGTGGCTATTCCTTCTCCGGTCTCTGAGCGACCTTCTGAAAGAATGGAAAAGAAAGCAAGAAGAATCTCTTTTTCGCTCCTTGCGTCATCATTAAACCACTGGATCAGGTGGAAGCTGTCGCCTTTGTGATAGCCGCAGCCGATCATATAGATTATACTGGCCTTCCGATCCAGACCCGTGGTTTCTATATCGATGTAAAGAGGACCGGACTTATCCTTCCGGCCGGGATTGGGGATGGTGTCATGAATGGTGATCATGGTAAACCTGCCTTTGAAAAATGAGTCTTGATTCTTAATGATATCTCCCCGGCCGGGAACTGTCAAACCCATAAGGGACCATGGCAAAAAGAATTGATTTTTACAGGGACTCCACTTATAATAAGACAGAGATCCCGGTGAACGGATTTTCTGTATTGATCAATGACAGGAATCATCGACAGCGGCCATGGGCAGTAGCCATCAACAAAAGCCATTGTCAGGAAATAACACGGACGCCGGATATAGAGATAGGAGACAGGGATTTGTTAGCATTTATCAGAGGACAGGTGGAATACAGGGATAAGGACATGGTCGTGGTGGAGAATCAGGGGATGGGTTACCGGATCCGTGTTCCCGGCCATATCCTTCAGGAGGCTGTGACGGGAGAGGAGATCCTCCTTCACACCTTTATGTATGTCAGAGAGGATGAAATCAGTCTTTTTGGCTTTTCAAGCCGAAGAGAACTGGCCACATTTGAAACCCTCCTGTCCATCAGCGGGATAGGTCCCAAGGCAGCTCTTGCTCTGCTTTCGACCATGACAGTGGAAGATCTCTACTACGCTGTTTTCTCCGACGATGTCAAATCCATAACCAGGACCCCGGGCATTGGCCCCAAGGGGGCAAAGCGGCTGATCATGGAGCTGAAGGATAAGCTGGATATGGAGGAAATTGCCGGAGATGATTTTGCCGGAGATGGAGAAAAGGAAGCCGGGGAACCGCCTTCTCAGACATCCGGAGCCGGCAGTGTACTCAACGATGCCGCTTCGGCCCTGATTGCTTTAGGCTATTCCGGCACGGAGGCCTGGAAGGCTGTCCGGGCAGTCCCGGCCGGTGAGACCATGGATGTTGAGATTCTCTTAAAGGAAGCGCTCAAACACATGTTATAGGATGTCTGTGCCGTGGTTCGTAACCATAGGCCATTTTTTCAAACCGGTTTCCAATCGATCAATCTATTAAACAGGTACTTAACAATGGAACGAATGATTACTACGGATCTGATGGAAGAAGATTCTCTGCTGGAAGGGAGCCTCCGGCCTCAGACCTTACAGGAATATATAGGACAGGAAAAGGTAAAGAGGAACCTTCAGGTTTTTATCCAGGCAGCCAGGCAGCGGGGGGAAGCCCTTGACCATGTCCTCCTCTACGGACCTCCGGGTCTGGGTAAGACCACATTGGCAGGAATCATCGCCAATGAGATGGAGGGCAAGCTGCAGATTACATCCGGTCCGGCTATTGAGAAGCCGGGAGAGATTGCCGCAGTTCTCAACGGGCTAAATGATGGCGATGTCCTATTTATCGATGAGATTCACAGGCTGAACCGGCAGGTGGAAGAGGTCCTCTATCCGGCCATGGAAGATTTCGTAATCGATATCATGATCGGCAAGGGAGCCTCAGCCAAATCCATCAGGCTGGATCTGCCCCGTTTTACTCTGGTTGGAGCCACTACCAGAGCCGGGATGCTTACAGCTCCCCTCCGGGACCGGTTTGGTGTGGTAAACCGTCTGGAATTCTACACGGACAAAGAACTGACCACAATTGTCCGCCGGTCAGCGGAACTATTGGATGTCAAAATTGATGATGCAGGAGCCAGGGAGCTGGGACGGCGCAGCCGGGGCACACCGAGACTGGCCAACCGCCTGCTTAAGAGGGTAAGGGACTTTGCCCAGGTCCAGTATGACGGGGTCATTACCCGGGATGTTGCCGATACGGCCCTGGATCTGCTGGAGGTGGATTCCCTGGGATTGGACAGGACAGACCGTCTGATTCTCAGGACTATGGCAGATCGTTTTACGGGAAAACCCGTGGGTCTGGATACTCTGGCCGCATCAATCGGGGAAGATTCGGGAACCATTGAGGATGTTTATGAACCTTTTCTTATACAGAGAGGTTTGATCAAGCGTACACCGAGAGGAAGAATGCTGACAGAGGCAGCCTACCGCCATCTGGGACTGGCTGTGCCTGAAGAATGACAGGTTCCCATGCAGATCTTTTCGGTAAAGGTATAATAGAAAATAATACAGGAGGCAGGAATAATGGCCAATGATAAAAGCAACAATACTTCAGTTGTAATTGATGGAAAAGTTTACCGTATCGCC
>CADBME010000207.1 GCA_902795715.1 uncultured Lachnospiraceae bacterium
ATTGAGTTTGAGGAGATACAGGAGGGAGTATGATGATCAACTTTAATATGCTTGGAAATATTATCAGAAGTACTGGGAAAAAGAATATAACAGCCATCAAGGTGACTCCAAGAAAGCCTGTTTTGGATAGAAACTCAATAATCAGCTCAACAGCTGAAAGCCGCCCTTCCATTATCTTCTCAGATAAGGTTTTGGACGCGTTTCGTGAAGATGTGGGTAGATATTATCCGGAAACGGGTGGAATGCTTGCTTCCTCTAAGGATAGCAATGTGATTGACCACTGTTATTTCGACATACACTCTAAGAATACTCCCGGTACTTTCTACTATGATGTTGAGACAATGTCAGAGGTGTATCGCGGCTGGAAGTCCAAAGGATACACCACAAATGGCATTTACCATTCCCACCCGGCAGGCGCGGTCAGGCCATCTTATCACGATATTTCTACTGCATTGCTGCACCTGGATTTTTTTAAGCTGGATTATTTCTATCTTCCGATCTTCCAGCCGCAGCGAATCGGACAGTACCGCATGTACTTCTATGTGGTACGCAGAAAGGAAAGGGAACTTGAAGTGACATTGGAATATATCCTCAAGGCGGAAGCCTCCGGGTATTCTTATGAACAACAGAAGGAGTGGAGTATGAGCTATTCGATTCAGAAACTGAGGGATTACCGGAGATCCGTTGATCATCCGAAGGAGACTAGGAAGCCTGTCGCTGAGGTAAACGTTAATGTAAAAGCCCCGGCTGCGGAGAAGGATTATTTCAGCAAGGTCAGCACATTGTATCCGCCGAAGGTGCTCGATAAGGTTATCGTCTGTGTGGGTACCGGCGGTGCAAGGAGCTTCCTGGAAAATATGGCTCGCGGCGGATTCAGGAATTTTGTGCTGATTGACGCCGATGTGATAAGCCCGTCAAATATTGCTACTCAGGGGGTCTATATCAGCGAGATCGGCAGGAAAAAGGTTGATGTAATATGCGACCGGATTCTGGACATCAATCCCGAGGCAAAGGTTGTATGTGTAGATCGCTTTCTGGACGACCAGCTTAGTGACGAGGATTTTAAAGGCTTTCTCGACAGCTTTTCCGGTAAAGAGCCCAAAGACTATCTGATCCTTGGCTGTACCGATAATTTCGATGCACAGAAGAGAAGCTCGTTTCTGGCGCTGAAGTACGGGATGCCGTATCTTGCCGCTATGTTGTATGCGGAAGGAGCAGCCGCTGAACTCATCTTTGTGTATCCCGGCGTTACGGAAAGCTGCCCGAGGTGTCTTTTGAGAGACCGCTTTGAGAAATATGAAAATGGCTTTGTAAACGATGTGGATTCTTCGGCCTGTCCAATCTTTGCTACGGAGCGGATGAATGCCATTAAAGGTTATGTGGCTCTCATGCTGCTTATGTACCATGAAGCCCCGGAGAGTATGTTTAATACTATGCTGGATGAGGTGAAGAGCAGAAACTTTGTTGAGATAAGGATGAACCCTCACCTTAAGGAATCAAAGCTTGGCATCGGACTCTTTGACCGTGTGCTTGAAAGCGCTTCAAGGTATACCTTCATGGATGAGACCCTTTGGATTCCTCAGCATCCTGACAGACCTGAATTTGGGGAGAAACCCTGCCTGCTCTGCGGCGGAACAGGAGATCTCAGAACCATGCGGGAAAAGTGGAAGAACACAGATACCCGCACTATCCGGTTTGGGTTACCCGAGGAAGAGCAGCTGAATGAAGACACCCCTAAGGAGAAGACAATAGCGGTAAAAGAAGATGCGCATACAGAGCCAAGGACAGAAGTAAAGTCTGAAACAGAGACTGAGGCTGTACCGGAAGCCAAGGTAGAGGAATCGTCAAAGGTTAAGAACCAGGACGCTCCGGTAAAGTCTGATATTACAGCAGTTAATCCTGAGGCATTGCCGAAGGCATCAGGTTTCTACGGTGCTGAAGAGGTTCCCGAAATAAAAGAAGCGTAATAACTCCGAAACACACTTTTTTGAGGAAGGCGGTGGAGCAATTGATTGACTTTGTATATGGAACAGATCAACAGTATGACGGTTTAAAGGTGATGCTGGAAGATCGGCTGTGTCATGTCTTTAAGGACTGCTCCTTCCCGGCCTGCTGCAGCAGAACCAGTGGAAGGATGGGCTTTGAGAAGGAAGGCGATACCTATGCCTTGTATATTGACAAGGGCATCTCCTGCTCAAACGCAAACGCGCCGCAGCTTTTCAGGGACTGGTTAGCGGAAGGAACATTGAGATTTCTGGATTATACAGACATGAAAGAATTCTTGAGAAGCCTTCATTGCCTTTATTAGCGGGAGGTGTGCCATGGTCGGAGGAATAACCATATTATTGATTGCCGCGATTGGGGTTGGATATTTCCTTTATCAGAAATTCCGCTCCGGGGACAGAGGAGGAGCTATGACAGAGGGGAGAGATAGACTTACGGACACACTAAACAGGATTCTGCAAAGAAGAAACCAGAACGCTGTGGGTGGAGCGCGGCAGGCAGCACCGAATTATACACAGGCTGGGCATCGGACAACGGCACCAGTCAATAATCCTCAAGTGAACAGACAGCCGGCTAACCGTCCTCTGGTTCCAGCCTCAAGGGATAATATCACTGAGACCGGACCTATGGTTTACTTCGCGAATGACAGGCATGGCCGTCCTGATAAGGAATATCGCTTCAATTACAAGAAGGTTGGCAGTGGCTGGAGAGCTTATATACTGCGAATGCCTAGCCTCGGAGGCCGTAATGACGGCAGCGGTGTGATACATCGCCTGCACGATAATGGCGGTTACTATATTTGCTGGGACAGTCAGGTAAACACTCTTAAGGATATGCAGATCATATCCCGGAGGTGGGCAGACAACATTCAGGAATATATCTCAACCGGAAGGTTTGGATAGATCCGATTGTAATTTGAGTGAGATTCATCTAATAGCGAGGGGAAAATGATGGGTACTTTTTCGAGCAACGCAATAATGACACAGCTGATTGCCAAGGCCATCGTCATCTTTTGCTGTTTTCCGGTTCATGAGTGCGCCCATGCGTGGATGGCGGCCAGGCTTGGAGATCACACAGCTGAACGGGCCGGCAGGATTACACTCAACCCGTTTAAACACTTGGATCTGTGGGGAACGATTATGCTTGTAGCTTTCGGGGTGGGTTATGCCAAATCAGTACCGGTGAATACGCATAATTTCCGTAATACTAAGAAAGACTACGCGATAGTATCACTTGCGGGGCCGATGTCTAACCTGATTATGGCAGTCTTGTTTTTGCTCTTAGACCATATAG
>CADBME010000208.1 GCA_902795715.1 uncultured Lachnospiraceae bacterium
ACAATGTGGGACAATATGAAACGTCCCCATTGTCCCACTTAGAGGAATACGAACAATGCGTCCGACAAATACTCCGACAATCGATACCAGGCCATGGGCCTGCCCTTCCCTTGATCACAGAACCGGTTTGCTTTGCAACAATCCTGACCAGTTCAGTCTGCTGACGGATTCTGATTTTGTTATGCAATGGATGGAGGGGACAGCCAAGTCTTTTGGGAAAAAGGATAATGGGCAAGGCAAGCTATATATTCTTCCGGTTTGTCAGAATCTGGAGGCTCTTGTCCTCAGCAGAAGAATCCGGAAGGATGGGTCTTACATGGTGCCGGGGGATTATTGCCTGGCAGGCCTTGAAGATATCGAAAGTATTGAATATAATATTCTTGATGATCCCCTTGTCTCTGCTATGAAAAAGGCCGCAGCCTCTTACCGGGATAAGACGAAGAGGCTGCTGGTTCTGGAGGCGGAGGCGCCTTTTTCCATTTTGTCTGCCTTGATGAATCCCATAGATCTTTTTCTGTGTTTTGAAGAGAAACCGGTTCTCCTCCTGAATGTCCTGAGAAAGATTGCCCATGCTTCTGCTCTTTATCTGAGGTCTTGTCTGGATGCCGGATTTGACTTTATTTCCCTGGCGGATCCTACAGGAAGTCTGGACCTGGTCGGCCCGGATTACTATAAAAGATTCTGTGGGCAGGCGGCCCTGTATTTGATGAAAGAGTGCCGGCCTTTTCTTCCTTCTTCCCTGATTCATCTTTGCCCCAAGATGTCCCGGTCCATGCTCATGACCGGATTGATCAGGATTGACCGGGAGAGGTGTTTTGTTTCAGAGGAAAGATCCGGCAATCTGTGGGAAGTTCTGATCTCGGCAGCAAGGGATCCCCATGTTTCTTTTACCGGGGGTGTCTGCCTTCATGGAGACTTCTGCGGCGAAATGGAAACCTATATTTTATAGTCAGGAAATACCCAATACCCGAAGCTTTTAAGATTCGGCCGCAATATGCCGGCCTCATGATAATCCGTGCACGGCTTTGACAAATTGCCTTTATAAGATAAGATGACATGTTCAATAGGAGGTTTGTTATATGGATGCTTTACAAGCCATTTTTACCAGAAGAAGCACAAGAAAAATGAAAAACCAATCTCTTCCCAGGGAGATAATCGAGAAGATAATCGAGGCCGGGAGGGCGGCTCCCTGTGGAAGCAACAGCCAGACGACACACTTTATAGTGATATCAGATCAGGGAGTTCTCTCAGATCTTGAGGAAATCGTACAGAAGGAATTTGCAGAGATGGAAATCAAAGCGGATACCTACATTTCCCTGAAAAATTCGATCAATGCATCCAAAAATGGGGCTTATGCTTTTCATTATAAAGCCCCTTTGCTTATCGTAACTGCTAACAAAAAAGGGTATGGAAATGCCATGGCTGATAGTGCCTGTGCTCTTGAAAATATGATGATTGCCGCCAATGCGCTGGACCTGGGTTCCTGCTGGATCAATCAGCTCCACTGGCTCACTGACCACAAGGCCGTGAGAGATTATATGGAGAATCTGGGGCTTTCGGAGGATGAGACTATAACCGGCGGATTGATTTTAGGCTATCCGGGTACGGATGACGGTCTGCCTGTCAGGAGTCCAAAAAAAATAACAGGTAACCCTGTAACCTGGATTGAGTAAAGATCTGGATTGAGTAAAGATATAAAATGAATTGATAATAATTTGACTGTATCAGGGGAAACAGGCGGAGAAGTGAGGAGATATTTTTATGATGAAAGATAAGAAAGATTTGAAATGGGCCGTGCTGGGGACCGGTGTTATTGCCAACGAGATGGCACAGGCATTAAAAAGTATGGGAAAAAACCTCTATGCCGTTGGCAACCGGACTCACGCAAAGGCCATTGATTTCGCAAAAAAATACCATGTTCACAAGGTATATGACCGGATTGACGACATGTTTTACGATGAGGAGACCGACATCATCTATATCACCAGCCCCCACAATACCCACTATCCTTTTATGAAAAAGGCCCTTGAAAATGGAAAACATCTCCTGGTAGAGAAGTCAATCACCTTAAACAGCAGGGAATTGGAGGAGATGGTGAAAATGGCTGATGAGAAGCACCTGCTTCTGGCGGAGGCCATGACCATATGGCATATGCCCCTTTACAAAAAACTGTGGGAGATCGTAGACAGCGGCAAGTACGGCAAGGTCCAGATCATGACCCTGAATTTCGGTAGTTACAAGGAATATGATATGAGCAACCGGTTTTTCAATATGGACCTGGCCGGCGGTGCCATGCTGGATATCGGTGTTTATGCCCTCTCCATTGTACGCAGTTTTATGACGGAAAAACCGGAGGAGATTGTCAGCCAATGGCTGCCATCCCCCACCGGATCGGATGAACAGGCTTCTATTCTGTTGAAGAACCATCAGGGACAGATGGCTGCAGTAGCCCTTTCCATGCACTCCAAACAGCCCAAGCGGGCCATGATCAGCCTGGAGAAGGCTTATATAGAGATCATGGAGTACCCGAGAGCCTGCAGGGCGGTCATCGTAGATGCGTCAAGCGGGGAGAAAACCGAGATTGACTGCGGAGACAGCAGGCAGGCCCTTTTCTATGAGATGCAGGATATGGAAGAAGCTGTCCGGACCGGTGATATTTCTCTTATGCGCCTTGATGAGACCAGGGATGTCATGGAAATCATGACACGGATCCGGAAAAACTGGGGAATGAAGTATCCCGGAGAAATATGGTAGACAATTCCTTATAGGATCCACTTGCCGACCGGGATGGGTTTATTGGATTGACTACACGATCCACAAGGAGATAGCTCCAAATATGACCACCAGAAAGACAAGGCCCAGGATTTCATTTCTCAGACGGTTGGCCAGAAGACCGATAACCTCCCGGATGAAGGCATTAGGCCAGAACCACCATTTTGTTCCGCTGCCCAGTCCTTCAGCCTGGAGCCCGGCCAGGCCGGCCCAGACACCACTTCGAAAAACATGGTAATTTGTGGTGACAAAAATGATATTGGATTTATTGTCTTTACTTCTTTTCCCGCCCTTGCTTTCACTACTGCTGTCAGACATACGGACCGCATTCTCCTTTTCCTGAATAAGTTTATAGGAGAATTTCATGTTCTGATAAGTATTTTTGGACTGGTCTTCCTGAAGGATGGCCTCGTCCGGGATTCCCTGTTCTCTCAGATAGCGGCCCATGGCCTCCGCTTCCGGCATGCTTTCATCCGGCCCCTGTCCTCCGGATGGAAGAAGAATAGCCTGTCTTCCCGTTTTTTCCTTTTGCATTTTCCAGAAGGCAATAGCCTTATCGACCCGGCTTGCCAGCAGGGGAGTGAGCGTGCCATCCTTGCGGAAACGGCAGCCCAGGATCAGGATGTAATCCTGTTCCGGTTCCGGAACATGCCTGGCTGCCCGGAAACCACTGATTACAGACCCCAGCAGGATACATTCAAAATAGGTAAATATGGTCAGATAAATATTGGTAATCGTGTAATACAGGCGAATGCCCTGTGCAGACCCCGGTGCCTTCATGGTCAGCAAAAAGAATCCCAGCATTTCACTGAGGATAAGGACAGCCCCGATGGCCAGACCGAGGATATTCTGTATCCTGAATCTTTCATGACGCAGGAGCTCGATATTGCTCAGAATCATCATGAGAGAGAAAAGTAAGACCAGAGGAAAGGTTATGATCATAAAGGGACCGCCGGACTGGATCAGGAGTTCGTAGGCACTCTTTGAGCCGAAAACCTCAGGCCAAAGCAGGTGCATGAAAAAAAGCCTGATGAAACCGGCTCCTGTCACCAGACAGAAGATACCCAGACCACAGGTTAGAATAGCATCGTAGGAGTACATCATTGATCCCTTCAAACGGAAAAACTGTCTGATATTCAGCAGAGCCAGGCCCAGAATGAAAAGGGTGAGACTGCCAATAAAAGTAACATCACCGGTAAAGCTTTTGGCATAGGAGGAAAAGGTCGTTTTCAATTCGTCGACATGCATCTCATCAGAATGGACGACTTCCCCATCCTCATCGAGAATAGTCAGGTTGTAGTCCCCGGGGTCATTAGGGTGCATATCGATTACCAGTTTATTATCATCCTGGATGGTGATTTCATCGATTTCAAGTCCCTTGTCAGTATTTTCTTCTTCCATCCCATACTCATTGTTTGAATCTGTAAGTAATCCCGTCTCATTTTGAGCAGCTGCATAAGCAGTCGATCCTGCCTCGGGATTCTTGTCAAGTTCGCCTGCCGCTTTGAGGCCTGAACCGGGATTCCTGTCATTATCGTCTGCCGCTTTCCGGCCGGATGTATTGTCATTGGCCTCCGGTTGGGAATCATAAGCCGTGCTTTCAGGATTTCCATATTCGTCATCCCTGTTCTCATCCCCGTCGGCCGGCTCCCATTCCACCTCCAGCTTCTGCGGATTCAGCGGGACATTCTCAACATCCATCTCATGGACAATACGAATATGATTTCCCTCATAAATTCTCCCGCCTATGGCAATCGCCATGCAGATTATTGCCAAAAGTCCTATTTTAACCAGGTATTTCATTCTCTCTTTCAGAAGCTTGTTTTTTTTCAATCTTTTTCCCATACCTTGAATTCTCTAATCCTATATTTTTCTTTATTATTATTTTATCCATCTTTTGGTCATGTATCTTAGACCAGGTCATCTTTAACCCTGGCCTGGCATGCCCTGTCAAACCAGCTTGTATTGATTTGGATTAACCGGTCCGGCTGCCTGATTATTGTAACAGAAGGAGCCGGCAATATCAATGAGGCCGGCAAGATTTGCTCTGTCTGAATTCTTTTTCGGGGTCAACCTTTCCCTAGAGGGAAGGAATCCTTTATTGCATTGCAAAGACTGTGCAGATATAATTAAAAGGAAGAAGATATCCTGAAAGGGATTGAAGGGCTCAGGAGACAGGGAATGGTCAGGGGCTAAAGGGCCTGGAGAAACGGGCGGACTTATGGAATGAAAGGGACAAGGGATATGGAAGGAACTTACATTGCCATTGATCTCAAAAGTTTTTATGCTTCCGTTGAATGCAGGGAGATGGGGAGAGATCCTCTGACTACCCATCTGGTGGTAGCTGACAGATCGCGGACGGAAAAAACCATTTGTCTGGCTGTCTCCCCAAGTCTGAAGGCCTATGGAATCTCCGGCAGGGCCAGGCTTTTTGAGGTGGTCCGGTCGGTAAAAAGGATTAATGAAGAGAGAAAGAGTCTTGCTCCGGGTCATGTATTTTCAGGGACTTCTGATTCGGTCCCGGACCTGGAGGCAGATCCTTCCCTGGAGCTTGCTTATATTACAGCTGTCCCCCGCATGGCTCTCTACATGGATTACAGTACAAGGATTTACAATATCTACCTCCGCTACATCGCACCGGAAGACATCCATGTCTATTCCATCGATGAAGTTCTTATCGATGCCACCGGCTATCTGAAGACCTACAAGCTCTCGGCCCATGATCTGGCTATGAAAATGATAAGGGATGTTCTGGCGGAGACGGGAATCACAGCCACAGCCGGGATCGGGACTAATCTCTATCTGGCAAAAATTGCCATGGATATCGGTGCCAAGCATGTTGAGCCGGACCGGAAAGGAGTCTGTATCGCAGAGCTTGATGAGATGACCTACCGGGAACAGCTTTGGAATCATCGTCCTCTGACCGATTTCTGGAGGGTAGGAAAGAGTTATGCCCGTAAACTGGGCGAGCGTGGGATCTATACCATGGGGGATGTGGCAAGATGTTCTCTGGAGAACGAGGATCTCCTCTATGAAATGTTCGGTGTCAATGCCGAGCTCCTTATAGATCATGCCTGGGGCTGGGAGCCGTGCACCATGGACCTGGTCAAATCCTATCAGCCCGAAAATAATTCTTTTTCTATCGGCCAGGTTCTGATGTCCCCCTATGAGACGGACAAGGCCAGGGTAGTTGTCCATGAGATGGCGGATTCGGCGGCCCTTGATCTGGTAGCCAGGAGAATGGTGACCGACCAGATCGTACTGACGGTGGGATATGACCGGGTCAATCTGGAAAATCCCGGGATCCGAAAAAAATTTAAGGGAGAAATAAAGAAAGACTGGTATGGACGTCTGGTTCCCAAACATGCTCACGGCACGGCCAATCTGGGGAAAATGACTTCTTCCGGGAATAAGATCTGTCAGGCCGTTCTGGCTCTTTATGACCGCATAATTGATCCGGACCTCCTGGTAAGGCGGATTACCCTTTCCGTAAACCATGTCCTGGCGGAAGACTCTGAAAAAGCCAGACAACCGGTTTACCGGCAGATGGACATTTTCACGGACTATGAAGCCCTGAAAAAAGAGGAAGAGCTTGAAAAGGCCCATAACCAAAGAGAGCGGAAACTGCAGGAAGCCATGATACAGGTCAAGGAGAAATTCGGAAAGAATGCTATTTTAAAAGGGACAAATTTCAGAGAGGGAGCGACCGGCCGAGACAGAAACCGGCAGGTCGGGGGACACAGGGAATGATAAGAGACGAAAAGCCAACAGGGCGGAGGGAGTAAATGCAGATGAACAGCCATGACTATGAAGATATCATACATCTTCCTCATTATGAGCCCAGGAATCATCCTCGGATGCCTATCTATAAAAGGGCAGCTCAGTTTGCTCCTTTTGCTGCTCTGACAGGTTATGACCAGAAAGTGGAAGAGGCGGGCCGCTATGTGGAAGGAAGACCCGAACAGTCTGAAGATGATATACGGATGATTGAGGAAAAAATTCAAATTCTCATGTCGGTCTCCGGGAGGATGCCGGAGGTCAGCATCTATCATTTTATAGAAGATGAAAGAAAAGAGGGAGGAAGCTGCCGGTGGAAGAAAGGGACTGTAAAAAAGGCAGATCCCTATCGGAAACAGATTGTCATGAATGACGGCACAATCATTCTATTTCAGGATATTCTGGAGATGGAAGGACAGATTTCTGCGGAAGAAACCGGGCAGCTTACCATCTAGGATGGGAGATTGAAGAAAATGAATGCAGGAAAAAAACTATTGATCATGGCAGGACTGGCCCTTTGCGCAGCCTTTGTATCCGGCGGATGCCGGACTGAACTGGCCGGCTTCTCCTCAGGGATCAGTAAAACAGAATCCGGAAGCGGACGTCAGGATAGCGAAACAAAATCAGGCTCAGGCCGGGAGGATTCCGGACAGAAAAAAGAAGAGAGCAGAGAGTCCGGCCAGGCTGGAAAAGAAGCCCCGGCTTCGCCATCTGCAGAAGGTAAAGAAAAGACAAAAGAAGGGGAAAAGGCAGAAGGGAAAGAAAGAGAGGAAAAGGGAGAAAAAGAAGAGAAAGGGAAGAAAGCTGACTATATTCATTTTGATATTCCGGACAAAGTGGTAAATCT
>CADBME010000209.1 GCA_902795715.1 uncultured Lachnospiraceae bacterium
GCCTCTCAGCGCATTCTGCAAAAAATGCCGGGAGCTGGGATATCTGATCTATGACATGGATCTTCTTCAGGCGGGGGAAGAAGCCTACGCCGCCATGCGCAGAAGCACGAACGGCGGCGGGGAAAATTCTCCGCTGCTGGAAAATGAAGACGATTATTATGAACTGTTCTTTGCCGCAATCAGCAGATGAGTCATGGGGACGGTTCTCACTGACTCATTTAATATGAGTCAGTGAGAACCGTCCCCGTGACTCATTAAAAACAAAGGAGATTTTTATGGCAAGAAAGCTGCCGATTGTAATTCAGAGTTTCGAAAAATTGAGACAAGAAGGATTTGTCTATGTGGATAAAACCGAATATCTTTATCAACTGGCACATAACAATAATCCTTATTTTCTCAGCCGTCCCAGGAGGTTTGGAAAAAGTCTGCTGCTTTCTGTGATGAAGGCGTATTGGGAAGGAAAAAAGGATTTATTCCATGATTTGAAAATTGAAACGCTGGAGAAAAGAAATCCGGATGCATGGAAGAAATATCCTGTATTTTATTTTGATTTCAATGGGGTAAATTATCAGGAAGCAGGAGCCCTTGAATGTGCACTGAATCTGCAGTTGAAAAGATGGGAAGAATCATATGGCTGTGATCAGGGAGAATATTCGTTAAGCGGCCGCTTTCAGAATCTGATACTCTCTGCTTATAAAAAAACACACCTGCGCTGTGTGGTTCTGGTTGATGAGTATGATAAACCATTACTTGACGTGGCAGATAAGATAGAAAAGCAAGAACATAACAGGGAGGTATTAAAAGGGTTTTTCAGTACTCTGAAAAGTTTTGACGAATATATCCAGTTCATATTCATTACAGGGGTTTCGAAGTTCCATAAGGTAAGTATTTTCAGTGATCTGAACCAGCTGAGAGATATTTCTTTCAGCAAGGATTACTCTTGTATTTGCGGAATCACGGAAGAAGAACTAAGATCGTATTTCGAAGAGGAAACAGAAGAACTGGCCAAAGAGCAGGATATGACACTTTCAGAATGCCTGAATCAATTAAAACAGGTTTATGATGGCTATCATTTTAATCCGGACGGCAAAGGTGTTTATAATCCGTACAGTTTATTGAATGCTTTTTTGGATAAGGATTTTGGATCTTATTGGTTTGAGACAGGAACACCGTCCTTTCTGGTCAAGAAGCTGAGGGAGAGCCGCTTTGATGTCCGCAGCTTTACAGACAGGACTCTGTACGCGAATGAATCAACATTGAAGGACTACACGGGAGATACTCCTGATCCCGTTCCGCTTCTGTATCAAACCGGATATTTGACAATTGCGGATTTTGAAAAACGCCGCAGGAGATATACTTTATGCTTTCCGAATGATGAAGTTAAATATGGTTTTCTGGAAAGCCTGATCCCTTCTTACGTTCCGGCGGCTACGACAGGCAGCAAACTGGATATTTTTACCTTGGATGAATATATTGAGAACGGGGAACTGGATAAAGTGAGAGATGTTCTCACAGCGTTGTTTGCAAACATCACTTACACATTGGAAAAAGATCCGTTTGAACATTATTTCCAGGCAGTGATCTATCTTGTCTTTACACTTCTTGGCAAGTTTGCTATATGTGAGATGCATACTTATACCGGTCGGGTGGATTGTAAGGTGGAAACAGGAAATTATATCTATCTGTTTGACTTTAAGAGGGACGATACTGCCAAGGCCGCCCTGGCGCAGATCGACAGCAAGGATTATGCGCTTTCATTTATTGCGGATGACAGACGAATTTTCAAAATAGGCGTGAGCTTTGACTCTGTAAAACGAAAACTGGTCGGATGGGAAGTATCTTGAGAGTGATCAAGTCTGATTTCCGTTGTAATAAAAAGTCTTTTCATTTGGACTGTAAAATGCTGGGAGCATTCGTTTTGTCTGATATAATGTAATTATAGTTCGAAACAAATATATTAAACAGAGAGGATAGTTTTATGGCGTTGAAGGCTTTTTTTGGGAATATGGAGCATTCCATCTATTTTCCGCCCGCTTATTTCGACAACCAGTATGAAGATGAGTGGATAACAGCTCCTTTGTCCATAGAGATGATCCGTGATGTGGACCATTCGAAAGTGATCGGACCTCGTTTGATTGACAGTCCGGTATTGGGGCCGATTTCTCCCCGGGACCTTTCAGGGGGTGTTAAGACCCTGATGTTAATGGCTTATGATACATCAGGAAAAGTGTTTAATGCTTCTGCCTGTGGGAATAATTGCGCCAAATGGATTTTGGAAATTTCCAGAACAAAGGATTTGACAATCAATCTCAGGCATCTTATGGACTTTGGTGATGAGCCATTTGAAATAGAAATATTAAATACCGGAGATATTGTACGAAATATGCGGGATTATGTATATATTGCAGGAGAGTATGTCTGATATGAAGGGGAAACACAGGGTAATCGTTCAGAACAGTCGTCTTCGTTACGATCTTGAAATCAGAAGGAATATTACGATTATTCAAGGAGACAGTGCAACCGGAAAAACAACACTGATCAGTCTTCTCCGTCAATTCGCGAATCTTGGAGAAAGCAGCGGGGTAGAAATAATTTGTGATGTTCCCTGTCTTCCTTTGGAAGGTACTAATTGGAAACTTCTGCTTCGCGCTCTGTCGGGTTCGGTTCTTTTTATTGATGAGGAAAATTCTTTTATAAGTACAGAAGAATTTGCTGCAGAAGTTCGCCGCAGTGACAATTATTTTGTTCTTATAACCAGAGAGAATCTTTATAACCTGCCTTATAGTGTAGAAGAGATTTATGGCATGCATTCTTCAGGAAAGTATCAGAGCACACGCAAGATATATCAGACTCTGTTTCACCTGTATCCACAACCTGTA
>CADBME010000210.1 GCA_902795715.1 uncultured Lachnospiraceae bacterium
ATGTTAATAGTTAAAATAAAAGGTATAAATTTTGAAAATTATAGCATTTTTAAAGATAATGAGTCAAATTTAACAGGATCAGATTGCACCTGTTGCGTGACACAGCAAACGGCAAAGAGGAATTGGCGGTGTTTCCATAAGGAATTCGTACAAATGCAAAATGAAAAGAAAAGAATTCGGAAAACATAAAATAACAAGTGGAAATAACAGGAAAAGAATACTGTTTATACTGGATGATTTCAAAGGAGGCGGCGCTGAGCGTGTTGCATGCAGATTGCTGAACCGCCTTTGCAGGGATCATCAAATCTATTTTATATATTTTAAAGGCAAAGCAGATTCGTTTTTTCTTGAGCCGGCTATTCATTTAATACACATTGAAAGCAAGAATTATGAAAGAGCAGAAAAAAACAGTGACTTGCATAACAGTTATTTCTGGCATCTGAAAAATTATTTGGATGTTTTTCGAAAAACGGTCTTGATTAAAAAGCTTAAGAGCCTGTACCGGATTGATACGACCATTAGTTTTTTAAACGTGGGGTGCGTTGTTAATGTGTTAACCTGCGGCGGAGACAAAAGAATAGTGTCGGAACGCATGGATCCGTCCAAGATGCCGTTCGTTTATTACTTATGCAGCAGATTATACTGTTTTTTGGCCGATCACGTTGTATTTCAGACAAAATATGTGCAGTCGATGTTTAGCGATAGAATTAAAAAGAAAAGCTGTATTATACCGAATCCTACTGAAGTAACCTGCAAGGCGCATCCTGTTTGTGCCAAAAAGATTGTGGCGGTGGGGAGGCTGGACAAACAGAAGAATCATAAACTGCTGATTAGGTCATTTGCCATATTTCATGAAACACATCGGCAGCACCATCTGTATATTTATGGCGAAGGCACTCTGCTGGAAGAGTTGCGTAAGACTGCAGATGATTATCATATGCAGGAGTTTGTTCATTTTGAAGGTTTTAAGAAGGATATTCATGCCGCAATTTCAGACGCCGAGCAGTTTGTCCTTTCTTCTGATCATGAGGGGTTGTCTAATGCGCTGATGGAAGCGATGATGATGGGGCATGCGTGTATTTCTACTGCCTGCGCAGGATCAAACGAAATCATTGAAAATGAAAAAAACGGACTGTTGGTTCCGGTTGGAGATGCGAACGCCCTGAGCGAAGCAATGTGCCGTTTAAGCGACGATCCGGCCCTGAGAAAACAGTTGAGACATGCGGCATCTCTTAGCGCTGGAGAATGGACCGCGGACAAGGTTGTCCGGTTATGGGAAAAGCTTCTTTGATAACCGGGCAATAATTCAATCGCAAAACAGCAAAAAACGGCGGGACAGGGTTTAAGTGAAATGGGAAATGGCGAACTCGGCAGTTGCCTTAAAGAATTAAAATACCGGTTTTACAGGAAAACACATTATACGACAAAAGGGAATCGGGATCTGGAAATCCTGTCTTCCCCTATTCCTGTTAACGGATTGAAAATTGCCGTGTATTCCTGTATAACCGATGGATATGATACTGTAATAGAGCCTTTTTGTTCTGAATCGGGAATTGACTATTTTTTGTTTACCGATGGAGAGTTATCAAACGATTCACATTGGAAGAAAATCGATATAACACAATTGGAAGAGTACAAAAATCTTTCACCGGTCCAGTTAAACCGGAAAATCAAAATGCTTCCTTTCCGGTATCTGCCGGGCTACGATTATTCAATCTATGTTGACGGAAACATAGAAATCATTAATCTTTTATTACCACTGATTGAAGAGATGGGGAGTCATGCGTTCGGTGTACATTATCATAGGACAAGGGACTGCATCTATGATGAGCTGGTTCAGGTCATCCATTTGAATAAAGCAGATCCTGCATTGGCAAGACAGCAGATTGAAGCTTATAAAAAAGAAGGATTCCCGCGTCATTTTGGGCTATATGAAAATTCAATTTTAATCAGGAAGCAAAGTGAAGAAGAAGTCCGGCGCTTAATGGAGGCCTGGTGGGAGGAATATATGCGGTACCCGACGCGGGACCAGCTAAGCCTCCCATATGTTATCTGGAAAACGGGTTATGACAGGGGAAAGATCCATATAATGGGAAGTAACCTGGAAAAGAATCCGGCCTTTAAAAGAATGCGTTCTCATGATAAAACGAAGTAAGCTTGTTCTGTATTACATTAGAGAATTGAAATATTAGTTTGGTGTGATTTCGTGAAATGACAGGACAGTCATTTTTATGGTGATGACGGAGGAACTATGAAACCGCTGCTGAGCGTGATTGTTCCAGTCTATAAAGTGGAAGAATACCTGGCGCGCTGTCTTGACAGTCTGTGCAGGCAAAGCCTGGGGGATATAGAGATTCTTTTGATTGATGACGCGTCTCCTGACAGATGTGGCGCCATTTGTGAAGCCTATGCGGCAAAGGATGCGCGGGTCAGGGTGTTCCACCAGCCGGAAAACCGGGGTCTCTCCGCAGCAAGGAATCTGGGAATTGAACATGCGGAAGGCTCGTTCCTGATGTTTGTGGACAGCGATGACTGGGTAGATGAGGATTTTTGCAAAGAGGCTTATGAATGTGCAGTCCGTCATCAGGCAGATCTGGTAATGTTTAACCGGGTACGGGTTCTTAAATCCGGAGACGGTGACGACGTTTTAAAGGACGACCTTTTTTTTCCTGAAGGCTATAAAACTACGCAGGAAGCGCTGGATATCATGCTGACGGACGGAGGAAACGCGGCATGGAACAAGTTGTACAAAAAAGAGCTGTTTGCAGATATTTCCTATCCGGAAGGGTATTTGTATGAAGATACGGGGGC
>CADBME010000211.1 GCA_902795715.1 uncultured Lachnospiraceae bacterium
CAGAAAAACAGCGATGTTCTTGTTGTATATTTCTCTGCAACCGGAAACACCAGAGGAGTGGCAAAAAAGATTGCAAGTATCACAGGCGCAGATACCTATGAGATAAAGGCTGCACAGGAGTATTCCGATGCAGATCTTGACTGGAATGATTCTGACAGCCGGTCAACCAGGGAGCAGAATGATGCCTCTGTAAGACCTGAGATTGGAAGTGAAGCAATCTCACTTGATGGATATACAACCATTTATATCGGTTATCCGATCTGGTGGGGAGAAGAGCCTCGTATCATGGATACCTTCGTGGAAAGCTACAGTTTTGATGGTATTACCATGATTCCCTTCTGTACTTCAAGCAGCAGTGGAATAGGCAGGAGCGGACAGAATCTCGCGGATAACGCAGGAAGTGGTACATGGCTTGACGGACAGCGTTTTGCTGGCGGCGCTTCAGAAGATGAGATCAGATCCTGGATAGAAGGACTACAGTAAAGAAAAAGCGGGGCGATTATATGCAGGGAAAACAAAATACCAAGATAAAAAGAATAGTGGATGTCTGTATGACCGTCCTCCTATTGTGTCTGATGGCCTATCAGGTAACGGGAGAATCATTACACGAATGGATAGGAATCAGTATGACTGTTCTCGTGATTGTCCATCAGATACTTAATCGGAGATGGTATGCAGCTATCTTCAGGGGAAGATACAATATATACCGCATCATGACGGCATCGGTAAACATAGCACTTCTTCTATCCTTTGCACTTACGGCTTTTTGCGGTATGTCCATGAGCGGCCATGCCGTACCATTCTTATATGGTATGGCGAAGGTTTCTTTTGCAAGGAGAATGCATCTGTCTATGTCTCACTGGGCATTTGTGCTCATGGGACTTCATCTTGGATTTCATATTCCGGTGATGGCGGCAAAATTGAAACTCCGGGATAAGGTGAAGTTAATACTATCAGCTGTGCTGTGTTTCCTTGCAGGAATTGGTCTGTTTTTGTTTCTGAAAAATGGAATACCGGATTATTTGTTTTTCCGGGTGCCTTTTGCCTTCCTTGATTATGAGAAAGCAGGCCTGCTGGTGTTTCTTGAAAACATCTTAATGCTTTTATTCTGGGTATATACCGGAGCGCAGTGTGCAATCTTATGCAGGAATTCTTTTATGAAAAGCGAGAAGAAAAAGAATCCCTTGCTTCCTGTGATACTCATTATGGCTGCAATAATCCTGGGGCTTGCTCTCCACATGGCAACAGATGCAGACAGGCAGAATTTCCCGGGAAACTGGAATACTTCCGGTGCTGATATATTTGAAATATCTCCTGTAGAGCCATATTCGTCAGATTACAATACCGTTCTAATGGAAGCTCAGGAAGATCAGCATAGTCAGGCAAGACCTAAGCTGACCGCTCATGTGGATAACATGGATGCTAAAAATCTCCTTTGATCTCCATAAGATCCTCCATAGCAAGGACCTGCCCGTTAATCGTGATCGTCTTATCAATCACCGGATCCACACGGGTAACGACTCCCGTGATCTCCCGGTATATACCCTCGAATCCGTAGGCATCATTTTCTTCATCATCACAAGGCCAATAAAAGGTCACCGTGACCAGAGGGCGGTTCTTTTTCGCTGTTCTTTTGTTAAAGGACAGTTTATAAAGTATGGCCA
Organism: uncultured Lachnospiraceae bacterium; assembly: GCA_902795715.1. The sequence continues at coordinate 1,665 of CADBME010000211.1, forward strand.
GCTTACGGTCCAGTTCTTCTTTTTCCGATTCGGAAAGCAGGCGTTTTTGCCCGTACAGGACTTCTTTGGCGGCGATCCTCTCATTGAACCATTTCAGAGCGTCAAAAGGCGCAAAGATCTTTGCTCTCCTGGAACAGGGCATGGAAGGATGGCGGATGCCGAATTCCGAATATCTATCATGTTTCGGGCGTCCCATCTGCATGACTTTCCGATAAGGAAAATCAGCCGGCATGGGCATGTATCCGATAATGGGAAAAGAAGTTACTGCCGGGTTTACAGCAACAGCGGTCATTTGTCAGTCCTCCTGAGGGTCTTTTGTCCGGAGGACTGATCAGACACAGCCCTTTATGAGCTGCTATGCGCGATGCCCTCCTATCTGTTCGTTGCGTTCCATCTGAGTCGCGCCCTTCAACAGGTTCAAGCCTTTTACCACGGAATTCCTTCCGTATTTTTTCCGGATAGAGAGCATGGCGCCCCGTATCCGGTTTTCCCTGTCCAGAGCTTCATAGTCCGTGAAAAGATCCAGCTGGTATACTCCCTGGTCTTCCCGGATATCCATGGCGCAGACGCCAAGTTTCCGGAACAGGAGCCGATGGTCTGATCTTTTGTCGAACTGGGCAAGCAGAGCCTGGGAGACCAGCTTAAAGGAGTTTGTCTTCCCCCTCAGTCTTGCCGTCCCGCCGGTGTGTTTGGGATGCAGTCTTCCATAGAAATCAAGGACTACGGGACCTTCGTATTCCGGACAGGCCTCGAGAGATTTCCAGTCAAAGGATACCCACCAGGAAAAGCCGCTGGCCAGAATATGTTTCGTCACCATTTCAAGACAGAGTCCATCGATCATTTCTGTAAAGACAACTCTTGCCTCCTCATAGGGATAGGGTCTCGGAAGAACCTGGCCGTTGGACAGGGAATGGGCTTTAGTATGGTAATGCTTGATATCATACATGCTTACCGGCTCTATGCCCCAGGCGTGGTCGATCATAATCTCCCCGTCAATGCCAAAGGTCTTGTAGAACCATTCCTCATCATAGAGGCTCCTCTCGGCAACTTCTCCCATGGTGAACATATAGGCATTCTGCAGTCTTCTCGCCTTACCGGGGCCGATATGCCAGAAGTCGGTCAAAGGACGGTGGTCCCACAGCAG
>CADBME010000212.1 GCA_902795715.1 uncultured Lachnospiraceae bacterium
CTGTATTGTCAGATCTGTGACCAGGCAGATATTCTTGCAAAACACAGAGGAGAGGACCACATTTATCTGGATGATGTGGGGCTATCAGCACCTTACAGCCTTCTAGCCGGCAATCGTTCCGTTACCTGGGATACGTTGATGGGAATATGCCTTGATAGAGAGGAGGATCCCTACAACCGGGCGACCGCTGCATATTATGGCGTAGGCAGTATTGTCTGCGCTCCATATGGTTACCATAGATATAATCAGAACACTCCGGAAGATATAGTCTATAAACTAATCAATCCCTTAAAAAATTTTGTTCGTTTAATCAGAGATCGGTTCCGAGGCCGTCAGTGGCCTGCATCCTGCAAGAATGAGTACGAATTCGATTCGGAAAAGTCAGTATTATAAAAATGACACATTTGCCGGGAAGAAGCCCGTATGTTTTCATTATTGGCAGCCTCCTTTACATTTACAAGGCTGGGATTACATAGTATAGTAAAGGTGTACTTTAACTTTGCAGAATATATTGATGTAGTTAGATTCAAGCCTGAATAAAGCGAGAGGAGAGAAAGTGTTCTATGCCTGAATCAACCAAGAAACAATTAGAAACAATGAAAAATAACCGTAGTGAATCAAATCGACTGACTCTCAAAAAAACCCCTGAAGTACCGCTTAAAGTAACCTTGGTTCTGATTCTTTCGGCAATGGCGTCTTGTGCATTCGGCGTCTTTCGGGGAGAGACGATAACGGTGCTGATGAAAGCAATTAATATTTGCATGGAGTGTATCGGCCTTGGATAAACCGGTAAAAAAAGATCCTAAGGCTTTAAGAAAGTCTGTTCAGGTGGGATGGGGAATCCTGACGAATGCATATATAAAGGGATTCCTTCCAGGTGATCCGGTTATTTACCAGGGCAAATTGAAACAGGTCTGTGTGCCCGGCATGAACTGCTATTCCTGTCCCGGAGCTTTGGGAGCCTGTCCCATCGGGGCAATGCAGGCGGTTTTTGATGGGCGACAGAGGCATTTCGCCTTCTATGTGGTGGGATATCTGGCAACAATCGGCTTGTTTGTGGGCCGCTTCATCTGCGGTTGGCTGTGTCTGTTCGGGCTGATTCAGGAATTGCTTTACAAGATACCCGTGCCGAAGCTGACTATTCCAAAAAAGATAGATCAGCCTTTGCGCTATCTGAAATATGTAATTCTTCTTGTCATGGTATTTGCCCTCCCCTTCTTTGTCCGGTCGCAGTATGGAGTCGGAGAACCCTATTTCTGTAAATACATCTGTCCTGTAGGAACTCTGGAAGGCGGTATTCCACTGGTGCTGCTTAATAGTGCTCTCAGAAATACAGTGGGATGGTTGTTCCGATGGAAATTATTGCTTTTAGTGCTTTGCATTCTGGCATCCATGGTCATTTACCGACCCTTCTGTAAATACATCTGTCCTCTTGGTGCATTTTACGGACTCTTTCAGAAGGTGAGCCTGATACGGATGCGATTAGACGAAACATCATGTATTAATTGCGGTAAATGCGCCCGGACCTGTAAAATGAATGTGGATCCAAGGCTTAATCCAAACAGCAACGAATGCATCCGCTGCAGAGAATGTGTGAACGTCTGTCCGGTGCACGCCCTGTCCATGGGGATCCCGGGAAAAGAGCCAAGACCGCAGATGCAGGAAACGATGTCTAAGTCGGAGACAAGGCAAGTATAGGTATAAGAACTAAATCGACAGGATGATTCCTGCCGTGTCTACATATTATCTAAGAAAAGCAGGAGGTGGATGAAAATGAAAACATTGAATACCGCAAAAACAATGAAAATAATTATGACCATCCTGTTGGCCCTGAGCATTATTCTCGGCCCGGCAGGCTGTGCGGATAATAATACAAATCAGGAAGCTTCTTCCGAAGCCCAGAAAGAAAGCGGCAGCGGGTGTACCTACGATTTCCCGATGACCGGTTTTGGCTTTGATTTACCTGAAGGAATGGAGATTACAAAAGGGTATATTAATCCTTACGATGTTGGCGATATGGATTATAATACCGGCGTAATGATGGGATGGCCGGTGTATTACGCTGTAACGAAGGAAAAATACTATAACATGACAGCCGAAGATTATGAAAAGGTCAAAACGGGCTTCTCTTTCCAGATTTTCTGTGTAAAAGATGTTGACACTCTCGATGAGGCAATTGAAAAAATGATTTCTGTGACGGAAAAAATCACCGGAGAAGAGATGTCTAAGGAAGAAAAAGAATCAACCTCAAAAATGAAGGAGATTCATCGGGAAAATGGATACATGTGGATTGCATACAGGAATGATAAAGCTGAAGTCAGTGAGGAATGCCGCGAAGAATATGAAGCTTTCTATAATGCTTTTGATGAAATCGTCGAGAAGTATATGAAGTTCTATCCACCGGATGTATGGGAAGGCACAGAGGAAGGATCAAACATTAGTTTTGAGACGGAAGATCTGGAAGGCAACCCCGTGAAATCCGACACCCTGTTTTCAAACAACAAGGTGACTATGATTAACATCTGGTCTACCACCTGCGGCCCCTGTATTCAGGAAATGCCGGAGCTTGAAAAACTAAATAAGGAATTTGCCAAGAAAGGCGGAGCGATCATCGGTGCGGTTGTAGATGTACCGGTAGGGAATAATATGTATCTGCAGGAAGCTAAGGACATCGTAAAAGATACCGGCGTTACTTACACCAATATCCGTGCCTGGGACGACTTTGATTCCATGTTTGCTACCATCGGAACTCCGACCACCTATTTTGTTGACAGCCAGGGAAACATTATCGGCGACCCGATTGTGGGGGCAAGTCTTAATATGTATAAGACAAAAATGGAAGAGCTGCTTTCACAGGCACAATAAAAAGGGCCATGTTTATTTTTTAATCATGGTATATTTATTCAGGCCATAAAACAAAAACAAAACAGAACCAAAGAAAAAGAGTTCAAAAAATATAAGTTAAAAGCAATCCGCATTACCATGTACGA
>CADBME010000213.1 GCA_902795715.1 uncultured Lachnospiraceae bacterium
CAGGGTAATCTGGACCATCCCCGGATTCATCGAAATAAATTTCATCAGGACCGCAGTCATCTTCCTGCCATGCAGTTGTCCCACAGTAGAGACATTGCCATTGCCTTGAGAGGTCATCCCACCTCATGGTTTCATCGCAATTCGGGCATGTGACGTCATTGAGCCCGAAGGTCACTTCGTTACGGTTTTTCCTCATTTTTTCCTTCTCCTTCTGATTTTATATTTTCGGAAAGGCAGATAACGCCTTTCTTCAGAAAGCCATAGGCAAACATTCCTATGGCATTACCGATTAATGGTCCAAGCACCGGGATAGGAATGAATTTTTCTCCTAACTTTGAAAAGGCTGCACTGAAAGCGGCTTCGGTGCAGTGCTCTACAGCTCGGTAACAGAATTCCTTTCCCGAGATTTCTTTAGAATGCAGATCTGGAATATCCGATACGATTCCGTATATAGCTGTAACACCGGCGGTAGCGACCGGAGCTGGTATTCGTGTGAAATTTGTTGCTGTATACACAATCGCACCACGGATTCCTCCTTTGATGGACCCCTTTGCCCCGTCTATAGCAATCTCTTTCAAATCTTCTTTATCAAAATCGCGAATTTTCTTCCTGCCGGCATGCTCGGCAAAGGAGAGGCCAGCGTCGACAAAACCTTCAAGAGCAGCAGAAATGATGGTCACCTTAATGCCTTCCTGAAGAGTGGGTTTATAGGAGTCTCTGGCAATTTGCTTCTGGTCTTCATGCATTTTCTCTACCGAAGCCTCTTTTCTGTCAATTGTGTCATGGACAACGCCGGCCTGAATCTCACGGTAGGTTACCTCCATCGGTTCGAGTTTGATATATGGAGCTTCATCGTTAAATTCTTTGACGGCTTTCCAAATGCGTAGGTCCTCTTTCCGGAATTTCAGAGCTTCAGATTCAGGAATGTGTGAGAAAAAACAATACAGTTCATAGAAGTCAGAAGGGATTTGGTAAACCCCTTTTTCATCAACAAAGAGCGGATATTTTTTGACGTGTGCAAGTACATGCGTTAATCCGAACGTCCCGTCGGAGATGCAGGCTTTTTGCTGAATGAGGATATCGCCTCGCAAATAGTCTGTCATTCCATTGTCGTCGATCAGTATATATTCCGGCAATTCACCTTTCATCAGGGAATTGACATTCGCAAAAGCGACCTGCACTCTTTCACCGATAAAACCGTGCATGCCTTTGCTCCCGCCACGGTTGCTTTCTATCAGTCTGGCGATTGATTCCCGGAGAGCAAGTATTTCTTGAGAAGCTGCACTTTTTCTGGTTTCGAGCTCAAGCAGCTTATCTGCTAAAGCGCTAAGCCGGATAGCATTCAGATAAGTAACGAAGGTTCCTGTGACCTGGTCTTGCGTAGTTTGTGCCGTTTCCTGGAGATATTGGGGTACAGACTGAATATTTTTTTCCAATTTAGACTCCTTCCTGGAAAAAGTGTGTTTGCATCCTTTGCATCACGAATCATTGTCAGATGCGAGAAAAAAATAGCACAGGAAGGATCTTATTGCAAGAAAAAGTAGGACTATCTAAGTCCTACTTTTTCCTTTACCATTATAAAAGTATTTTTTCTATATCCCCATACATTCTTTTTATATTGCAGATCTCCTGAATGCTGGATATCCCAAGCTCAAACGAACGCTCAAGTTCTGGAAATGTTACTATAGTCGAATTCCCGTTTTCATCGGTAAAAACAGCTGATTCTGAATCAGTCTCTATAAAACCTTCTTCATCGTAAGTGCAATTAAATTCCTTCTCTACGTTATAATAACTAATAATTTCGTAGGGCGTGGCAAATATATCGTCTGTATTCAGGACAAATAAATCACGTTTTCTGATTGCCCCTATTGTATCATCAACTATCGTTTTTAATCGTTGATAGGCTTTTATTCTGTAATTCAATAAATCAGGGTAAAAATGGGATACCTTATTCTTTTTAAAGACCTCCTCAATTTCTTCTGCGGAGTAGTACGTTCGCCTATCGATTTTTTCTTTTGTATGATACAGTCGGTAGTAGTCTTCTTCAGAAAGATACTCCTGCATAAACATACTCTTCCTCGCAACAGATAATGCGTAGCGACCGTCAACATATTCCATTAGCAGATATTCATTCCGCTCCGGCATGGCATAATTGAATTCCTCATAAAAAACATGAATTCGTTGATTCTTGATGTTAGCACTTATACGATTTTTGTAGTTTTTCGTATCATTGCATACGTCATCGAGCCGCTGCTTTTCTTTTCTTACGTGTCCGGCTAAATCTACGTAATACTCATATAGAGGGCTGGCTTGCTTCGGTATTTCAATTTGCATCGGAAAATCTGCTCTTTCTTCGGTAAAGAAAACCTTACCATCTGAGAATACTTTAAAAATATATCTTTTCTTGTCGGAATCCTCTAAAAGAATCGCAGCAACACAACGATATCTCGGCTCATATCGTGTCGCGAGCGAATTGTATGGATCGCCTTCATCTTCGAAGATTTTAATTTTTGTGGGACCAATTTTTTGTAGGGAGAGGTATTTTTTTCTCCCATGAGAGAAAAAGGTGATTTCTTTTTCCTGTATGAAATATCTAACGGAGGCAATTTTGCAGCGGTGAGCGCAGAATTAAAAGTATCTACGCTGATAGATTCAAATTGATGTTCGTCAAGGTAATCCAAAAAAAATCGTTCACGGGGTGAATTATCATCTATTGTTGGGAAGTTGCATATACGTAAAGCATCACTGGTTTCAGATTCTTTCAGTCCATAAGCAGCGCAAATGGCAATCAACCAATCGCGAGTCAGCAGACGAGGATTATATATTTTTTTTCTTAACTGGTCGCGAGAAATATTTAACTTTTCTGCGATTTTTTCCTGAGGATAGAGCTTTGCCTCTTCTCCTTCTTTAAAGAGCTTAGTGCCTTTTTCTCTGAGATAAGCTGAGAGAGTGGGTAGCGTTTCAACTTCCTTTTCTTCTATCAAATTGCTATTATTGGATCCGGTGTTATCCATAAGCCACCTCCTTTTTTGTTATTATATCCTGCGTTCAATATAATTTCAATCAAATGTAGAACCATCTTAAACATACGGTGAAGAGTGACACTGATATTCCTTATTTTGGTATTAGAATACCAAAATAATAAAACGCTTGACATTCATTCTGAACTGTGCTATTTTATGCTCACACCAATTTATAACCATAGGGAGGTGCTGAGATGGCTGATAGAGAAAAGAGCGCATATTTCGAACTCATGAGTTCTATGAGAGCCTCAGTTCCTTATGATCAATTCCTTGACATGGCATTGATCCTGAACGAG
>CADBME010000214.1 GCA_902795715.1 uncultured Lachnospiraceae bacterium
ATACCGATGCCCTTGCCGGTGTCCATGGAGGAACCGCCGCCGATGGTGATCATGAAGTCAGCGCCGGAAGCTTTGTATGCATCTACACCGTGCTGTACGTTCTCGATTGTCGGATTCGGCTTAATATCAGAGTACAATTCAAACTCGATACCATTCTCAGCAAGAAGATCTGTAACTTTAGCAGTTACGCCAAACTTAACCAGGTCAGGATCGGAAGCTACAAAAGCTTTCTTGAAGCCCTTGGAAGCAACGATGCCGGGGATCTCATTGATTGCACCATGTCCGTGGTAGGAAACACCGTTAAGGACAAAACGATTAACAGCCATAATAAAATACCTCCTTATGTTTGTGAAATAATATTGTGTCACAAAAAATATTGATTTTTGCTATTTTTTATTATACTAAATCTGCAAGATATTTAAAAGGGAAAATATTGCGTTTGCAAGGAAATACTTTTTTAATAATTTCTTATCACAAATAGAATCCGTCGCAATATACTTTTCTACAAACCTAAAGGATCCTCGGTTGCCTGGCGGAGTGCTTCAACAAAAGCTTCCGTGGCGGCACGACAGGCCGATTCCGTCCCGGTCAGGATAGCACCGCAGGAGTTGGCGTGGGTGGGCGAAGGGAAGAAACGGGCCATCTTCACATTGCCCGACTTCAAAGCTTTGTCCATGGCCATGTTGGTTTCCACCGGGGCGCCTACCAGATAGGCATAGGCCTGTCCTTTGGGGACATTGGCCCATTCCTCGAAAAATGTGCCGGCTCTTGATATAGTCTGGGCGTAGAAACCGGTTCCACGATCACCGTCGAAACAATAGAGTTCGGAACCGTTTTCCACGAAATCACTGATGTAGCCCATGGCGCTTTTGACATCCTGAATCCGCTCACTGCTGAAAAGAATGAATACCGTGCCTGTATAGTCATACTCTGAGAACTTGCTGCCACCGAAATAAGTAACGGAAGTCTGCACATGAATCCGGGCTTTTTTTGTTGCGTCATCCGCTGCGATGTAAGCGATATCATCGTTATCTGTAGAGAAAAAGCCCACATTCCTGTGCCCTTCAGGAAGACCGAAGGCTTTGGCAAAATTCTCGGAAACATTGGCCAGAATCTTCCGGCTCACGATACGAGGCTGTCTTTTTACTATTTTCATAATTACACCTCCGGATTCAGGGGATTTCTGGCAAAACGTTCAATGGCGTTACTGTAAGCTTCCACGGCTGCCCGGCAGGCTGATTCCGTGCCGGTCAGGATGACGCCGATCCGGTTATCCCGGGTCACGATGTCGGAAATTTCAGCCAGGCTGGTATTGCTGGCCTTCATAGCCGCATCCATGGCATAGGTGCTCTCCATGGGCGTGCTGTAAAGATAACAGTAGGAAGTGTCCCCGCTGATGCCAAGTCTTTCCTGCATGTATTTTCCCGCTCTGGGAACCCAATCCGCATACCAGTTCACACAGGGACTGTCACCGATAGTATAATGAGCGCATTTTCTCTCCACATACTCACAGATATGGGACAGGCCGCTCTTCACATCCTGAACTTTAGGGCCGGAAATGATAGCCGTGCATGCATTGGTAAATTCTCCTAAAAGCCTGGTCCCGCCCACATAAGCCTTCTCAACATGAGCCACTCTGATTTTGTCTTTCTTGGTGGCATCGTCGAGAGCCAGGATCAGTACATCCTCGTTATCACAGCTGATCAGGCCGGCACTTTCGTGATCCTCCGGTAATTTCCATTCCTGCCGGTACTGGGGGTTAACGTTGGGAATCAGTTTTTGAACACTTATATGAGCTTCTGATTTCTGGCGCATGTATGATCATTCCTTTCCGGTATTGCTAATCCTGTATATATTTCTGCTCAATGCAGAGACAGGGGATATTCCTCTGCCTGCCTCTTCTGAATGCTTTGCAATCTCTGATAATCTTTACCTCTTACATGATAAAATGGAAGTGGAGAGAGGTCAAGAATATCTGTTGAATTCTTGATAAAAAACTTTGGTCCGGGCTGGGGTCATGGCCCGTCGCTTTCCCTTCCGGATGGAAATGAAAGGACAGAAAAATGACTCATGAAATACATCACTGCCCGGGAAGCAAAAAAGATGCCGCATGACAGATCACACGGCATCAGAGTATGTACAATCAGCTGCATATTTTCTGCTGAAAAAAACTTAAGCAGTTTTTCGAAACCAGGTTGAAATAAAATTATAGATTCGACGCAGTGCATCCACGTCATCAATCTGATCGAGTAATTGGTGAATTCTTTTCTTGTAATCCATGCGATCACCACCTTTGCTGTTTTTCATTAATACTTTCGCTTTGCTTTTATTGCAACGCGAAAAAATCCCCAGTGTCAGAATATCATTTACCAGTCATAAACTGCTGCAAAGGATTAAAAGGTGATAAGAATCCCTCAAAGCAGTATGTAAAAACAGAGATTTGTTTGAGTATCTATATATTAACATATAATAAGCTAATTGTCAGATATTTTTTTATAAAAATTATTAAGAAATTTTGTCATATAGATAAAATGATACTATCAAGCATAAATATCATAAAAAATAATTACAGAATATTCAGAAAATAATAGTCTCTTAGAGCAAATATTCTTGTGAGTGAAAAAAGATACGACATCTTTGACGGGGGAAGAGAAAAGATGATTGAAATGCGGACTTTTTCTGAAGAAAGAGGGAAATAGGGAATGCATTACAGATAGAAATTGCCGGCCGGAAGACGGCCGGGGATGCAGATAGGAATTGACGGCAGAAGATATTTGATGTTACAACAGATGTGAGAAGAATCGCTTTTTTGTCCTTGGGACAGATTGCAGGAAAAGAAATCAAAAAGAGGTGTGAAAATGGCAGAGATGAAGTATTGTATGGAATGTGGAACAGAATTGGTTCTCCGGCATTTGGAGGATGAGGGGGAAGTTCCTTTCTGCACAGAGTGCGGACAATTTCGATTTCCTGTTTTTTCGGTGGCCGTAAGCGTTGAGGTCCAGAGCCCTGACCGGGATAAAATCCTTCTGATTAAGCAATACGGAAGGGATCGCTATATTCTTGTAGCCGGTTATGTCAACAAGGGGGAGAATGCGGAAGACACTGTACGGCGCGAGGTCATGGAGGAAATCGGACTTAAGGTCGACCAGGTTCATTTTGAGAAAAGTGAGTATTTTCCCCCGTCAAATACTCTGATGCTTAACTTCTCCTGTGTAGCGGAATCGGAAGACTTGTCCCATGTATCGGAGAGGGAAATTGACAGCTGCAGGTGGTTTCCCAGAGACCGGGCCGCAGTGGAGATCGCCGACGGGTCTCTGGCAGAGAAGTTTCTCCTTCGTTTCCTGAAAATGAGCTCCAAATAAATTGAAATTCCGAAATAATAACTCTGAATAAAAAGTGATTTCCGGACAAAAAGAGTTCTAAATTAAGCAAGTTGAGAATAAAACAGGTGGCTGCCGCTTTCTCCTGCGGCAGCCACCTGAATATTATTACTATGAAAAGGTCGTCGAAAAGGTCGTCTGTGAGAGAACTTATTTTACAATTCTCCGGATACAGACAATCCGTCGGTATGCGGCATTTTTTGTAATTTTTATCCCGTCCCTGGGATTGCTGGCGTGGATGACCTTGTTCTTTCCCATGTAGATGGCCACATGGCCGTCGTAGCAGATCAGATCGCCGGCTTTTGCCTTCTTCAGACTTTTGACTTTTTTACCTGCTGACCTCTGGGATCTGGAGGTTCTGGGAATACTCTTTCCGAAATGCCCGAATACCTTCATGGTAAATCCGGAACAATCCGTTCCATTGGTGAGACTGGTTCCTCCGTAGCGGTAAGGGTTGCCCAGGAATTTCCTGGCATAGTCCACCACCTGCTGGCCGGCAGTTCTGGGAACTGTACTTTTACTTACTGAACTTGTAGTCACCTTTGTCTTTGCTTTGGCTTTCTTTGCATAGACAGGCACAGCCTGTAGAGATCCGAGAATCAAAGCGGAAATCAGCAGACTGATCACCAGATGTTTCATAGTACGCATCATAACCTCCAAATCACATCACGGACGGGTCGGCCTGGTAATCCGGGTCCCTTCGCCCTGTTTGTTAACAGATTTGTAACAATCATAAAAATGAAATGTGAAATTCAGGTGAAATAATGCGGGTTATGTAACAATTGTAATGGTTTTGTAAAAATTACTCATATACTGACACATAGCTGGCCGGGATGGAAAATGCCTCTTCGTTGAGACGGTAGATTTTGCGGCCCCTGTCGAAAGAATCCGGAAGATCCCCTTTAAATAAATGATCCCGGAAGGCTACCTCAAGATAGAACATAGTGTCAGAACGTTTTTTGCCATTGTCTCCAAGCACGTAACGGATTCTCTCTATATCCCCATCAAACCAGCGCTCCAGGATGGGGAGAATCTGCTCCCGGAAAGCCCTGGCCAGGGAGGCGAAGGCGGTTCGTTCGGAGGAAGACAGATAGAAACCTTCTCCCAGCTGGTATTCCGGTCCCAGGAAATAGGAGATCCGGTTGTTGATCGTAGTCATCAGCTTCTCAAGAGAGATTCCCTCGATCCGCATGCTGCGCAGAACGGAAGGATCCGGAAGGACAGGACGAATCAGGAAATCATAATCCACGGCGCTGAGGATCATGTCCTCGCAGACGATGGAGTCACAGGTGACCACCAGATACAAGTTGGAAGGCATGCGGAACTTTTCTCCGCTATAACGAAGAGTGACTACAGTTTCGCTGCTGGCTCCTTCCCGCCGGTTTTCCCGCAGAAGGATAGATGCCTCCCCGAATAGATGTCTCCAGTTGAGGTCGGCTTCCTCGATCAGGACCACATAGCGCCCTTTGGCACAACGGTTGGCAAACTCCTTGAAGATTCCGTCCTGGCCCATATTATTTTCAATAAAAGATTCATATCCATCCGGGCCAAGATCCGGGCAGGCGATGTGGAGAATATGGCCGTCCTGCTCATATTCCTTAAAGCGTTCCAGTATATCCGGGACAGGCTCAAGGCCAAGCGTTCCCTGGTCTTTCCCTTCGATGATGCCGACAGAAGTCATGATGGCCTCGTGAAACTTTCGGGTTTTCATGGGACCCTTGAGCAGGATATTTTTGGGATAGGGACGGTCGCTCTGGTCTGTCCGGTCAGGGTGGGAAGCCGCGTAAGTCTTTTCCCGAAGAGGAACTTGCTGATAAGATGCAGCTTCTCTCGCCGGAGAAGGACCTGATGACGGACTTGAGCTGCCGCCACTTCCCCGGGAAGAAAAGGAGGAATCTCCGTCGGAAGAGCTGTCTGCGGATTCCGTCTCCCCTCTGCTTGCGTACTTCTGCAGGGTTTTTGTAATGTAATCCGTATCCGGATTCGAAGGTATTTCCTTATAAACAATATTAGGTCCCGGTGTGTCAGAGGCGGGCCGATAGGTCAGTTTGGAACCCAGTGCTGCTCTCAGGGCATCCTCGCTGACCTGACCGTCTGAGCCCGGGCTATTATCATTCCTGTCATCAACAGAGTTCCCTCCGGGATTCCCATCGCTTCCGCTTTTGCCGGTGCCTCCTCCATGGCCTTTCTTATCTCCATTCCGGCCGGGGGCAGGATCTTTGGAACCGGACGCGCTTCCGTTTTCTCCCTTGCCTGCACTTTCCCCGTCGCCGGCGGGATAATAGTTCTGGCACAGATCGGTATAATAAGATGCGAAAATATGCAGGGAGGACCCGAAAAGGGCTATGATATTTTCCTCCGTCATGGTCTTCAGATCACTGTAGGAATAGAGGACAGATGCCATGATTTTTTTGCCTGTGGGAACCGGATCCCCGGGATCGGCGTCGGTCACTTTGACCTGGAAAGGCGCCGTAGTCATCAGGGGCAGGCGGTCGCATCGCTCGCGGATATCTGCCATGGCATCTTCGTCACTGGTAAAAGGAAGGTGGAGGGATGTTTCGATGTGGACATCGTCTCCCTCTGTCACAGTCCGGATCCCTATGTAGGCCCCGATGCCCCCATGTCTTTCCACATGGAGTCTGTCCTCAAAATAAGGAAGGATAATCTCCCGTCCTTCATCGTACCAGCTGCCCCTGGACAGCCAGGTGAAATTGGGATATTCATTGATCAGGGATTCTCCGATTAAATGGAAGGTTTCTATGCCGTCCGCTCCATCTGTACGCAGGGCGGAAGCCTTTTCCGAATTGTCATCGGGAGAAAGACCTTTGCCTCCCTGACGTGACAGGAAAGCGGCCAGGCGGACAAAACCGTTAGCCCCTGTCAGTTCCACATAGCTTTCATCGACCAGGTGGGCATATTCATGGGAAATAAAATCATAGAGGCTGTCCAGGGTCATGTAGCCGTAGAGACTGTAGATCCAGGCACCATAGTCCATGTCCTCCGGTTCCGGGCGCTCCCGGTCATCGTCAAACTCGCCGGGGAAAGAAACCCGGTAATATTTGTACATGTCCCTCAGATAATTGTAGCGGTGACCGCGCTCATCGGCATTACAAATCTGGCTGATGGTGGATGTATCCACATCCTGACCGAAAACCTTCTGGGCCCTGGTCTGGATTTCGTACTGCATCAGAAGAATATCATCCGTACTGATTCCCGGATAACGGTAATATTTTTCATAAAGGAGGACAGCAGCGGCAATCCACACGGCTTCCTCCTGGGAGTAGCGGATCTGAAGACTCCGCTCCACCTCACTGGCAAATGCATAATAAGCTTCCTCCAGCTGTGGAGCACGGGCAGCCAGAGCTTCGGAAAGCTCCGGGTGGAGTTTAAGCTCCAGAGTGCCCTCGGCAAGATTCTTGCCGGAGAAGAAAAGATACCACCAGTATTCATTGTTCTGAAAGTCGACTTCGGCTTCCATTTCGTTGACTTCTGCCAGGGTACGGCCGGCCTGGTTCAAAAGATCCAGTATCTCCTCTTCCTTCTTCTGCAGGTGGAAAGAAAGCTGAAGGAGATTGGCCGCATGGTTAAAGGAAGAATAAATGGTCTCGAAGAGGATGGAGCATTCTTCTCCCAGCTGGCCGGATTCCAGGATATTCCCCCATTGTTCCTGAGTAAACCGGCTGCTGTGGGAATAATCCGCTTCGTATTCAAGATCCCTTTGTCGCTGTTTATCTGTGATCATTCGATTTCGCGTCCTTTCCTGGAGATTCAGGGGATTCGGCATCAATTCGCATATAGACGGTGTCGATCCGGTTGGCATCCATTTTGCGGATGGAGAAGAGGATATTCCCCTCTTTTACGGTTTCCCCTTCCTCGGGAATGTGGTCTAAAAGACCGATCATATGGCCCCCGATTGAATCGTATTCTTCCGATTCGATTTCGGTACCCAGTTTGTCATTGATATCATCAAGCTTTGTGCTGCCTTCGATTTCGTATTCCAATTCTCCGACCTTGCGGATCATCTCATCCTCGTCCGCGTCAAACTCATCCCGGATGTCGCCGATAATTTCCTCGATCAGGTCTTCCATGGTAACAAGGCCTGCCGTAACCCCGTATTCATCCAGAACGATGGCAAAACTGACGGATTCGCTGCGCATTTCCTCCATGAGGACCGAAGTTTTCTGGAATTCGTAGGTGAAAAATGGCTTGCGCATGATCTGCCGGATATCAAATTCAGCATCTGAATGCTTCTCCTGATAGAAAAAAAGGTCCTTGAGATTAATGATGCCGATGACGTGATCCTTACTGTATTCATAGACAGGCAGCCTGGAGTACTGCTCGCTGGTAAACAGAGCCGCGATCTCCCGGTATGACATGTCCACGGAAGCAAAAGTGACATCGATCCTGGGTATCATGATGTCCTTTGCCACAGACTCCCCGAAATCCACCACATTATTGATCATCTCTTTCTCTTCTTCCTCGATTACGCCTTCCTCATGACTGACATTGACGATAGAACGAAGTTCCATCTCCGTGATCACCGGAGCCATCTTCCTGTCTATACCGAAAATAGAACATATGCCGTGGCTGATGGTGTTGACCAGAAAGATCACGGGAGTCAGGATGACGGTCAGCCAGTAAATGCTGAAGCTGTAAGCCAGAGCCATGGACTCACTGCGGATGGTTGCCATGGTTTTGGGTGTAATCTCTCCGAAAACCAGGATCAGCAGAGTCAGCAATCCGGTTGCCACACCGATAAATGTAGCCGTGTTCCCCCCAAAATGACTGGCCGAGGCCAGCTTCATGGCCAGGGTGGTGGTCAGGGAGGAGGCGGACAGATTCACAATATTATTTCCAATCAGAATGGCGGAAAGCATCTTGGCAGGATTCTCCCGCAGCCGGAGTACACGCCTGGCTCTCCGGTTTCCCTGGTCGGATAAAGCCCGGATCTTATGGATGTTGGCTGTAGTCAGAGCAGTTTCAGCCGAGGAAAAATAGGCTGAGAGCAGCAAAAGGATAATCAGGGCTGCCAGTTGGGGTAATATAGAAGGATCCAATACATCATCTCCTTTTAAAAATAATCATGAGTTGGCAGAATTGTCGAATCAGTCACTTATAAAAATTATATTTTCAATAATCCTTATGGAAAACTTTGTCCTGTATGCAGCTGTGAAAAAATGGTCAGCTGCATGGCATCGGACTTATACAGTATAATAAAAAAAAGCATTGCAATCAAGATTGATATTCCAAAAAAGAGGGTTGAACATATGTTCGTTTTGTGCTATAGTAACACTGCCTGACCTGTTTGTCAACGATGGTTATGAAGCATGGCAGGTAAAGAAACTTGCGCAGTTGGGATTTATAATTTATGATGGTAAAGAATACCGGCGAAGGGCGGACAGCCTGCCTGATGAAGCAGTATATACAGTATATCTTGGAAAAGAATCAGAAATTACTCCGGCCGACCTTTGAAAATCCGGTTGTGAGTGAATACATAGAGACCGGGAGGTTATTGTTTTGCAGATTGATCAGAAAGAGTTTATGGAGATTGTAATGAGCCTGGAGGACCGGGCCAGGAAGGCCGGGTCTGTGATTTCGTCCGATGCGGTCCGTGAGGCTTTTGCCGATACCGGATGGACCGGGGATGAGCTCGATGAGATCTTCCGTTATTTTGAGGCGCGTCAGATCAGGATCGACGGCCGGGAGAAACCGGTGGATGAAGATCCCTCCGATGCCAGGATCCGGACCAAAGAGACAAAAAGAGACCGGGATATGGTCGACATGTATATGAGTGAGATGGAGAACGCTTTTCATTTTGCACAAGGGCAGGAGGCCGAG
>CADBME010000215.1 GCA_902795715.1 uncultured Lachnospiraceae bacterium
AATCCGGTTTATATTCTGACAGATATGCATACACCTTCGATGCATACTTATCTCGAAATGCATCTTCCTTTTTTCTCAACTCAGCAAACTCTTTATATAGTTTGCAGGTTTTGCCGCATTTCAAGCCGAATTTACAATTCTGATAACGCTCATAGAAGTCTTTCTTTGAATCAGCTGTGCCAATTTCGCAGGTAGAGCATCTGGCAGAATCCTGCGCATTTTCAAATCTTTCCTGCGCTTCAATGACTTGTACCCGTATATCTTCAAGTTCGCGGTGTTCTGTATCGAATTCTTTTAATAAATCATCGTTTTTCATTTTAGTGCCTGTGCTCCTTGAATAATCAGCGTACCAGTAATACCTGTTGCTACTGAATCATGTAATTCTTTGAAGAACATGGTTCCAATTTCTATTGCCTCTAATGCAGCTGCGTATGCCACACCACCAGCATGTGACAATCTTGAATGAACCGTTCTTTCGACTAGGTAAATTGTGTTGTCCAGCCCCTCATGCACCGTCCACTTTAAATCGCTCAAAATATCTCTCACAATGCGATCATCTAAATCAAGCTCTGTAATCTGTCTTCTTGTCATTTCTTCGCGAAATCTGTCCGGGATTTTTGAAGGTGTTTCAGACCATTCATTCGCTAGAGTTTTATATGTTTCATTGAAATTATCCGTTCTATTTGGTGTTATCGTTACGTTTGTATGGTACTGTGAAATCGGCTCGAAGTCAGGAACTCCGTTTTGAATTCTCAATTCAGTGACTTTATATTCATTCTCGAAAATATTCCTGATTTCCTGATCACAGCTGTCTCTAAGAATAATTCTTCCATTTCCACCATTTTTTCGAAGATCAGCTTTAGTTAACACGTTGCCATTATCATCCACAATTACAAAATTCTCATTTGTACTGCTTGGAAGCTGATCAACATTTACAATCAACTGTTTATCATTTGTATCCAGCAACTTCAGCTGGTACCCCGCCGCTTCTGCTGCCTCATTTATTGATTTAGGAATTAAAACGCTTTCTATTTTTTCATCAAACGGGTGTATCTGATGCCCCTTGACGAAAGCCCCTGCTTTGCTCGCAGCCTTTGACAGCCAATTGTTAGGATGGCTTTTTGTCAGCGCATTCATCCCTGCACCTGCAGCATTCGCAACAATGATCGTCGCTGCGGTACAAGCTGCTCCTATAGCCGCTCCGATTCTAAAAGCATCAATCGCCTCTTCCTTTGTCCCTCCATCCAACACAGTATATGCTGCACTGGCACTTCCTGTAACAACTGCATTTGACAGTGTCAAAATACCATATCCGGCAAGTTTTCCCAGTTGTGTTGCCATTTCTGCTGTAAGCCTCTGTCCAAGGACATTAACAGCACCTTTTGTTGCCCCTGCTGCCATCATCGGGCATCCCCATGCAAGCAGCGCACCGGTTGCAGCCGCAACTGCTACTTTCCCCCAGTTTACGTCGCTTATGTCGCGATTCTGAGCAACTACTTCCATGAGTACTTCTACAGCAGCACCCGAAATAGCGCCTGATACAGGTGCAAGTGCAGGAACGAATATACTTACTCCAGCACAAGTTATAATAGCTGTTCCGCAGCAAATACCTGTCAACCACTTTGTCAACGCTTCCGGTTCTTTCGGAGGAGTTGATGTCATGTCAACAAATACAAGTCCATCATCCGTAAATTGGATGCATTCCTTAGGATCCAGTGTCTCAGAAATTCTCAGCATCTCCTTTACACTGCATCCCATGAAGGTCTCTTCCTGCATGGACAGGAGATAGGACCTCATTGCATCTTTTGCCTCATAAATGACGGTTTCGACTTCGACATCGGCAAAATTATACTCTTGTTCCTCTAAAATACGATTGACCTCTGCCTGAACCTCTTCATAATCAATCGTTCCATATAGAGATGTACCGCTAATATATTGATAATCACCAACGTCAGGTTCAAAGACTACTCGTTTTTCATCAAATGAATAAAGAGTTCCTAGTTCTTCTTCACAAACCCCTCTTTCATATTTCTGTGTCTCATATGTTATATGCTGATTTTCATCGATGCCATAACGTAAATACTGATCCCATATCACACAGTGTTCCATATAGGGATCCATGTGATAGGCATAGACGAATTGATACTTGCTTTCTTCATTGTCCAGATTTATGATCTCAATTCCGTTATCTATTTCATCTTCAGGAATTTCCGGTTCTCCGATCAACGCTAAAAAGCCCGCAGGAAAATAACCGCCCTTCCCATCAGCGCGTTCATAGTATTCGGAATAATCCGTATATCCTATACCAAAAACCTCTGTTTCATCAGGCAGCACTATAACTGCATTAAACGTTTTGTAAGCCAGTTGGTATTCGTTCATCAAAAGGCCGTATACAAAAGTATCCAGGTTTCCAACATGGTCGTGCCAGTCATAAGAAGCTTTATGATCACTTGGAACACTTGGAGGAGAAACCGATGATTGAGTTAAATCTTCCGACGAATCGTCAGCCTCCTCTGTTTCCGAAAGGATAGTTTCAGCAATACCAACCGCTGTTTCTGTATCCGCTGTTGAGGAATTAGAGGTATTTGCCGGTTCGGTATTTCCAGCTTGTCCACATCCACTAATTGATATCACCGCCAGAATTGCCGATATCAATATAGGTAATATCCTATTGTAAATCGTCCGCTTCATTAGATTTACTCCGAATTAATAGTCGTATTACTGTTCTC
>CADBME010000216.1 GCA_902795715.1 uncultured Lachnospiraceae bacterium
GATGTAATCGTATTTTTCAGAGGAATTCCGGTCCAGGTAGTTTTTGCAGATTATATGGCTGTAGAGGAGTTGTCTGTCTTTGACCCTGTATTTGATGGCAAGGTTGATCCGGCATATTTTGATACTCAGCTGGTCGATATCGTTCCCGTATATATTTTCTATTGGAATACTTTCCGGAAGGTTAAGCAAAAAGTTTCCGGTTCCGCAGCAGGGATCCAATATTGTTTTGCCGGCAGGATCTTTTCCATGGAACAATTGGTCGCACAGCTTTATGACCACCTCAGAGGGAGTGTAGTAAGCACCCCGGGCTTTGCGGGCTCCAAGGCTTTTAAGAGAAATGTAGAGAAATCCAAGCAGGTCTTCGTCCTTTTCGCACTTGTATGGGATAGCGAAGAAATCAGGATATTTGTGAATTAAAGAAAGGGATGATTCCCTGTCTTCAATCATATCATCAATCAGAAAATCATATCCATCAAGATTGAGTGAACCTTCCAGGTATCCGGCCAGATAGCTGGCGGGAATGGGAGGAGAAGGAATGGAAGGAGCAGAGGGAGAAGCCAGATCCCTTATATGAACAAGGAGCCGGCAGGCACATTCGGCAAGAAGAACTCTTATCTCCAACTCTCCCAGACTGATCTGATATTTTCGGGCAGCATCTAAAACCGCCTGCAGATAGGCGGTGCCCTGTGACCGGCTTGAAAGATAGGACCGGTAAACGTTCGTGCCGGATATGTATTTTTTGTTTCTTCGGCTTTTGAGGGCGGTAATTTCCCCGGAGTCCAGACTTTCTTTCAGGGCATAGATGTAGTCACGGGAGAAATAGGGAGTGCCCTTGATATTTTTTTGGGGAGTCACTTTGCCCAGCCGGACCCAGTTTCGTCCGGTAGCCGGGGAAATAGACAGGATGGAGCAAAGGTCTTTCAGAGAAAGCCATCCGGAGTCGGGATTTCCTTTGGACTTGTTTTCAGATAATGATTGCATAGGCGATTCCCCCGGGATTGACATGGTTGCCTTCCTTATCCTTATCATTGTATTCGAAAAAAACAGAGAAATCAATGGCTGCCGGGGGCATTGGTTCAAGTCGCCGGACAAGTTGACTTGCAGGGAAGTCTGCCGGAAGGACAAAAAAAGAGCGAAGGCCTTGTAATAGCATTCGCTCCGGACTGTCTGTTTCAGCAGCCATAGTCTATATATACGACTTTATTATTTTTAATGTGGACATCGATCAATAGTTCAAGAGTCCCTTTTCGGCCGTTTTCTTTTAAGAACCTGGAGTAGGAAACTTCTCTGCCGCAGGTTCCGACTTTGCACTTGCTGCTGACCTTGAAGGACCTGGCCTTCAGTTTGGATGCTTTTGAACGATTCATGAAAGTCGGAGATTTTTTCCCGTATCCGGAGATATGGATTCGTTTTCCTTTGTAAGATACATTGAGTCTCGTCTCCTTTTTTCCCATTCCCTTTCCACAGCCTGATATCCAGTAATCATTGCTTTTGGCCTGGGCGGGTGTGGATACAAGGCCGGCCATGAAAATAACAAGTGTCAAGGTGAGCATCATGGGAATCATCATTTTTTTCATTTCAAGTCACATCCTATCTTTCTTTTTTATAATATCTGTCTGCCGATTAACTGATCAAAGGATATCACGTGAACTGTCATAGAAGAGTCACAAAGGAGAAGAGGAAAGCCTGTTCCTTGAATGGGAAATATGATATGATGATAGCAGGTCATATAAATGATTTCTCACAAAAAAGGGGTGAGTGATATAATTAATCTGATAAAAAGACGGATTCCTTCTCTTTCCGGAAAACACCTCATGGCTGTTCTTTTTATGGCTGTATTGCAGACGGGTCTGGCTCTGGCTCTGTGGCCCACGCAGACAGAGGCTGCTTTTCCGGATGATATCCAGAAGAAAAATGTGATAGCCGAAGCCCTGGATCCGGCTGATGTCCTGATTTTCCGTGACAGCGGCCTGGAGGATTACAAGGAATCCCTTCCGGGGGAGGGTTTCAAAATCCGGATTCGGAAGGTGGAGGGAGACTCTCTTTACGGCAATTATAAATGCGGAGACCTGCGGGGCCAGGGCTGGATTCCCATGGAAACGGTTGTCTGGGATCCGGACTTTGAGCATGTGTATGCCACCGTGAGGGCGAAGATGAACATTTACACGGATGCATCCTGCAAGCAGAAAAAGAACACCATCCGCAAATATTCCGGCGTGATTCTCATCGGCAAGGAAGGAAACAGCCGTCAGGTTATCTATGATAAAGGGGACCGTTACGGAATCGGCTGGATGAAAAGAAAAGAGTATGCCAATAATCTCAAGTATGACGGGAGACCCAAGCAGATTCTTGCGGACGGAGCCTACCATTTCCGATGTGGCTACCGGGACGACGCATATGGGGGAAAGGCCGATCAATCCGGAATCAAAGCTTATCCCGATCACATTTTCTATCTCAAACATCTGGAAAATGATTCTTATAACATACGTGATCAGAAGACAGGAAAATATTTGCTTGTGAAGAGAAGCCCGGGCAGAAATAAGTGGTTTTTACTGTGGCAGGATCAGGCGGATGATTATTTCGGACGCTTCCTTATCCGAAGAATCGGTGGGTCTTTTTCCATCATGAATACGGTTACCCAAACCTTTTATGCCCAGAACAGAGAGGGCAGAGATCTTCTGGTCACGAATACAAAGACAGCCAGGAGTCACTGGAGGCCGGTAGCCCCCGGGAGGATGGGAGATGAAGAACAGCCCTTTGTCTTTACCCAGTACGATCCCCAGTGGTGTGCCTCTCCATATGGAAGCGAGGGATGCATTGGAACGGCCGGATGCGGGATCCTGGCACCGGTCAATGCCGTATACGCCTTGTCAGGCCAGTACATGGATGTGATGGAGCTGGCGGATTATGCCGTGGAGAAAAATTACCGTATTGAAGGGAGCGGAACGTCAGATGGCGTATTCAAAGGTATTGCACACACTTTTGGCAGAAAATACGGATTTGTATGGGATGGGACGGGAACAAAGCTGAAGACCCTGAAAAAGAAACTTATGGAAGGGAAAGTGGCTGTCTCCCATGTGGAAGGACACTATGTGTGTATTTGCGCCTATGATGAAAAGGCAGACAAATATCTTCTCCTGGATTCCAACTGCCTTCCCAAACGGAAAGATACTCCCTTCGGAGACTGGATCGGACCGGAACGGCTTAAAGAAGGAACTCTGGCATCCCAGGGATATTTTTTCTATAAACTGAGAAAGAAATAATCCCTGAAAAGAGGACGGAAAAGAGTGTGCCACTTTTGTGACAAAGGATAGAATATAATGCAGACATAGAAAAAAACAGGACGGGAAAAACATCATCATAGATTTTCGATGATAAAACAGAAAGGAGTTGGTTGAAAATTGATTCTTAAAAAGAAAGCAGAAAAGATAAATTCAGATGCATTAGAAAAAGTAAACGGCGGAGTGATTGTTGATAAGCCGAATCCACAGGGAGGGAATTCCTACTTCATCGTAGATGACAATACAGGAAACATCCTTGATATCTCATCCCGGAGTAAGGTAGCCGAGACGATAGCAAAAGAGAATGATATGAGTACAGAACATATCACTACCGATGATTATATTAAAAAGTTTAATAAAGATTTTTCACTGTCCTGATGATCGGATATACAGGGACAGTGGAGATCTTCCATATAATCCATTCTGCGGATACATTGCAGAAAGGAAGCTTATGAAAGATCCCCACTGTCCCCTTTTGTATGTTATAATCCATTTTAAAGTGGAAGATGAAAAACGGTATCTGACGCATGAAAAGTCAGTTGCGCAAGACATTAGCAGAAGCTGTTTGAAATATCTGCGGTTTGTTTTTTCGAAAACGGCAGATGAAAGGAGAAGAAAATGATCGGAGAATCAAACAAGAGAAAGGCAAAGCCGGGGATTGCCCTTCTGCTTTGTATGGTGATGATAGTTTCTCTGCTGGCCTCCGGCTGCTCGAAAAAAGCCGGGAAAAAGGACGAAGGGGAAACTTCTTCTGCAGAGGAAAGGACCATGGATGAGGAGGCAATCAGGGAGGCGGAAGCCCAGGCCCGCCTTGCTGAACTCTTTGAAGGCATGTCACTCCAGCAGAAGGTAGAGCAGATGATCATGCCGGCTTTCCGGACATGGGAAGGATCGGATCAGAATGTTACGGATCTTAACATGGTTCCTGAACTGGCAGATGCTCTTGCCGCTCATCAGTATGGTGGAGTGATTCTTTTTGGTCAGAATATAGAGGATACAGAACAGACTGTACGTCTGGTCAACGATCTGCAGGTTAACAATGCTGAAGGAGCGGAGTATGCCGAGACCGGAATCATTCCCTATCTGGTCGCAGCGGAACAGGAAGGCGGCGCTGTGGCCTGCCTGTCCATGGGAACCCGGGGGACGGGAAGTATGGCCATCGGAGCCACAGGAGATCATGCACAGGAAAATGCACTTGTCACCGGACGGATGTTTGGAGAGGAACTTGCCGCCCTGGGAATCAATGTGAATCTGGGTCCCTGTATCAATGTCATTTCCGACCCTTCGGATATGGGCATGAGCACCAGGGTTTTCTCCGACGACCCCCGGCAGGTGACAGAACTGGGACTGGCTTTTAAAAGCGGAGTGGATGAAAGCAATGTCATCAGCTGCTTCAAACACTTTCCCGGCGCAGGCGACGGGAGTGATTATCCGACATCCATCCACCTGACCCTCGACCAGCTGAAGAATGGCGGACTTTCCGTTTTTGGGGCAGCTCTAGGAAATGGAGCTGAGATGGTGATGACTTCGGCAACTACATTTCCGGAGATCGACGAGGAACAGATGATGGCCGATGGCAAGACCACGGGCTATTATCCGGCTTCCCTGTCACCGATGGTCGTGACTAAATTACTTAGGGAAGAATACGGCTTTGACGGGGTGGTCATAACCGATGCCCTGGAGAAGGAGCAGTTTGTGACGGAACCGGATAAAAGAAAGCCCCTTTTTAAAGGAGAAGCCGGCAGTATGGAACATGACCTTCAGGTCGCTGAAAAAGCAATAAATGCCGGCTGTGATATCCTTCTCATCCCGACAGATTTATGTAAAAAAGAAGCCATTTCCTATTATGATGATTATATCAAAGGGCTTGTAAAGCGAGTGGAGGAAGGGGCCATCAGCCAGGAAAGGATCGATGAATCGGTATCCCGGATTCTTGCCCTCAAAGGAGAACACGGCATTCTCGATATGGATACAAGCGGAACCGATGTAGACCAGAAAACAGCCAAAGCCTTTCGAACGGTGGGCTCTGAAGAACACCACAAGACAGAAAAAAATATAGCTGCCCAGAGCATTACACTGCTTAAAAATGACGGAGCCATCCCGCTTTCCGGAAAGGAAAAGAAGATTGTTATCATCGGACAGACAGATCAGGATGACATTCCCATAAGATATGCCATCAATCAGCTCATGGAAAAAGGAACCATCGACCCAGCTGCCCGGATTGCAGACCACATCAGCGGAGAGAAAAAGGGAGATGAAAAAGCGGCGACCAGCATAGTCATTGATCATTATCACAGTCCGGATGACGGTGGGAAACTGGTATATAGCAAAAAACTGACCCAATCCATCCAGGGAGCAGATGCCGTCATATGTCTCAGCGCAGTCGCTGCCGGTATCGATCAGATACGGGATAACAGCCTTGTTGTGCAGGGTGTTCGGAAAGCTTTATCAGACAGCCATAAGGCCGGAGCCAGGTTTATTCTTTTGAGTGACAACCTTCCTGTGGACACCACTCGTTTCCAGGATGCC
>CADBME010000217.1 GCA_902795715.1 uncultured Lachnospiraceae bacterium
AATCGAATTAGTTGTTGATCAGCTTGTCCTCTCCGTTCCAGCTGTAAAGACTGCGGATTTCCTCACCGATCTTCTCTGCAGGATGCTCAGCTGCAAGCTTTCTCATAGCCTTGAAATGAACCTGCTTACCGGCATCAGACATATCAAGAAGGAATTCTTTTGCGAAAGAACCATCCTGGATATCGGAAAGGATCTTCTTCATAGCCTTCTTGGTATCCTCTGTCACAATCTTGGGACCTGTGATGTAATCTCCATACTCTGCAGTGTTGGAGATGGAGTATCTCATTCCTGCAAAGCCGGACTGATAAATAAGATCAACGATCAGTTTCATCTCATGAACACACTCAAAGTAAGCGTTTCTGGGATCATATCCGGCCTCAACCAATGTCTCGAAACCAGCCTGCATAAGAGCACATACACCACCACAAAGGACAGCCTGTTCTCCAAAAAGATCTGTTTCTGTCTCGGTACGGAAAGTTGTCTCAAGGATGCCTGCACGGGCTCCGCCAATGCCCAGTCCGTATGCAAGAGCCGTCTCAAGGGCTTTGCCGGTAGCATCCTGCTCAATGGCTACAAGGCAGGGAGTTCCCTTGCCTTCAAGATATTCGGAGCGAACCGTATGGCCGGGAGCCTTGGGAGCGATCATAGCAACGTCAACATTTGCCGGGGGTACGATACATCCGAAATGAATGTTGAAGCCGTGAGCAAACATGAGCATATTTCCCTCTTCCAGGTTGGGCTCGATGCTCTCTTTATAAAGAGCTGCCTGCTTCTCATCATTGATCAGAATCATGATGATATCTGCCTGCTTTGCAGCCTCTGCTGCAGTAAATACGGTCAGACCCTGTGCTTCAGCCTTGGCCCAGGATTTACTTCCCTCATAAAGTCCGACAATTACATCTGCGCCGGATTCCTTAAGGTTAAGTGCATGAGCATGTCCCTGGCTTCCGTATCCGATAATCGCAATCTTTTTTCCCTCAAGATACGATAAATCACAATCTTCCTGGTAATAAATCTTAGCCGCCATAATTACAGTTCCTCCTATATAATGGTTAGATTTGCTTCCTCTTACGAAAGAAAAATACATCTTTATTAATAGATGCAGCAATTAATTAAAAACTCACATCTGCTATAATACTCCTGCTAAAGCAGGAAATCAAGACTACATTTAAAAAAGAATCTCATGAAAATGTAGAATTTCATCTGTTTTTATCTAATTTAATCAGAGAGCCTGGATACCACGCTCAAGGCCGGTAAGCCCTGTTCTTACCATCTCGATCACATCAAAGTCATCCAGAAGATTAAGAAATGCATCCAGCTTATTCTGGGATCCGGTCAGTTCGATGACCATGGAATTACTTCCCACGTCAATGATCTTGGCCCGGAAGACATCGGCAATTGCGATAATGTCCCTTTTGTCCTTTTTGTCCGCAAGGACTTTGACCAGAACCAGTTCCCTGCAGACTGCGTCACTGTCGTTGAGTTCGATGATCCGCCGCACCTCCACCAGTTTGTTGATCTGGCTCCGAATCTGTTCAAGAATCTGGTCATCCCCGCTAACAGCCACGGTAATCCGGGTATATCTGGGGTCATTGGTCACCCCTGCGGAAATACTGTCAATGTTATAGTTTCTCCTGCTGAAAAGAGAAGCTACCCTGGCAAGGACTCCGGGATTGTTGTCGACCAGCAATGATAACACGATCTGTTTCATAGTAATTGTCTCCATCTTCTAAATCTACTAATTGTTATTTTCAAATCATCCTTTTTATTTAAATGAATTTAGTATGTCGAGATACCATCCGTTTTTTCAGGATAGTAACCATCTACGAACCGGTCATTGCCGACACCGTACTCATCCTCGATCTGGGGATCTTCGCCCACACCGAAAATAAAGTACTGGAGAGCTGCGCTGTTCGCATCGTAATCAGTCTCCATGACCCAGGCTCCGCCTGCGCCAAGCCGGCCGGCCGTGTAGGAACCTTCATAGGGAATTCTCAGCTGCTCAATCTCGGTCGATCCCATGGAGATGACGGAGGTCAGCAGGCTTCGGATCTGGTCTTCAGTCAGATCTGTAGTCACATAGCGCAGAGCCCTCATGCAGATATTGGTTATGGTCATGATGTCCTCTTTCTTCATCTCATCATAGATGGAAATAAGAACCTTTCTCTGACGGTCTGTCCGACCAAACTCACCGGAAACATCCTGACGGATACGGCAATAAGCCAGAGCCTGGTAAGGCGTCATCATGTTGGGCCCGGCCGTGACATCCTTCTCCCCGTGCTTGGAGTTGACATAGGCTGTCTGAAGGAAATATGCTTCGGCTTCGGTAAGCTCCATGGGTACGCCGCCCAGCAGATCTACCACTTCGCGGAAAGCGGCCATATCCACTTCCACATAGCCATCCAGTTTAATACCGAAGTTCTGGGCTATGGTCTCGTATTCCAGCTGAACGCCTCCATAGGAATAAGCCGCGTTAAACTTGTGATATCCGTAACCCGGGATATCAATATACATATCTCTCATCAGGGAAGTCAGTTTCAGTTTTCCGTTCTTGATATCGATGGTGGCAATCATCGTTGTATCCGAACGTCCCGCTGCCGTTTCATCCTGTCTCTTGTCACAGCCGATCAGGAGAATATTGACCACATCCTGATCGTAGACCAGGTCTGCATCCACTACATTGGCATTGCGAAGGGCATTCTCTGTGTCCGTATTGATGGTTGTGGTAGCTGCCTTGTAGTAGGCGGCTACTGCACCGGCTCCTGCCGACAGGGTAAAAGCACATACCAGCAGAAGACAAACCGCTGCCTGAGCCAGGAAACGGCGTTTGCGGCCCCGGCGTTTTACCTTGACTCCCCGGTCTCCGGCAGGAGAAACCGATTTCACATCGGATGCCATTTCCTTACCGGCATCCTGAGCGGAAGCAGCCAGGGACTCATGATCGGAAGAATCTCCTTTTTTCGAACTCTTCTTTTTAAATAAAGCCATGTCCTTCTTCCTCCTCCTTCTTTTCGATGCAGATTTGCTCTTCTTTGGTTTGACATCGGATCCCGAACCCGGATCGGCAGCTCCCTGTCCGATCCTGTCGGATGACGTTTCCCGGTCTTCCGGTCTTTTAAAAAGAGAAGATTCCATCTCAAAATATCCGACCCTCTCTTCCTTATTCCCGGTCATCCCGGATTTCTTCGGCCGGGAAGCTTCTTTTGACGGAAGGGGTTTCCTCTTTTTTCTGAAAGATGTCTTCTTTTTGCTGTGTTTGTAGGATTTGCCTTCCTCATCCCTCCGGTTCCCGCTTTTCCGTCGTTTTCTGATCTCGTCGGCCTTCTTGTGGGTCTCCTCCATCTCACGACGGTCCCGGAAGCTGTCATCTTCATTCTCCGATGCCTTAAGAACCTCAGACTGTATCCTGCGGGCCCGGACCAGGATCTCATCATCACCCGCTTTTCCGTTTATTTCCATCCGGTCCAGAATATCCCGGGTCTGTATGTTATCGGACCGGCCTCTGTCTTTTTCACTGTCCATGATCATCCTCGTTGACAATTCAAATAAATGCAAATATAAGAATCTACAAAACATTTATACCTTAATCAGAGGACTTTTGCAAGTGTCACAAGGTCATCCTTCTCATTTCCAGTAGCCTGGATTAAGGGATATTTTCCTGACCAGTCCTTTGGGAAGCCGGCG
>CADBME010000218.1 GCA_902795715.1 uncultured Lachnospiraceae bacterium
GAAAGTTGAAAAAGAAAAGAGACTGCATAGTAGTATAGACTGAATTTGAAAGGAAGAAAAAGATGATGAGAAAATGGAAAGGGCTAGGCCTGACCCTCTTGGCGGTTATGGGACTAATGGCCCTGACGGCCTGCGGGAGTAAAAAAAGCGGGTTGGAGTCTACAGAAGAAAAAGGGCTGACTAAAATGGACATTGTCCTGGACTGGTACCCCAATGCCATCCATACTTTTTTATATGATGCTCAGGAGAAGGGATATTTTGCAGAGGAAGGACTGGAGGTCAACCTGATACCTCCGGCTGAGACAGTGGATGCTCTGACTTTTGTTTCCACCGGGAAAGCCCAGATTGGTTTTACCTATCCTGTGGAGGTAGTGAAATCGGCACAGTCCGGAATGAAAGTCCGGGCTATAGGTGCTGTGACCCAGAGAAATCTGGGTGTTTTTACAGCGCTGAAAGAAAGCGGAGTAAGTTCTGATTTTACGACATTAAAAGGCCGGAAGATCGGCTACGACGGTACGGCGAATTCGGAAGCGGTAATTCGGACGGCAGCGGCAAAAGCCGGCCTTACGGAAAAGGACTATGAACTGGTCAATGTGGGATTTGACCTGACGACAGCTCTTATAACCAAGAGTGTCGATCTGACATCCGGCATGATGCTGAACGATGAAGTGGTTACCATGAGAAATGAAGGCTATGATGTAGAATCATGGGCTTATAGTGACTATGGGGTGCCGGAAATGTATGATATTGTCATGGTAGTCAAGGAAGATGATTATCAGGATCATACAGAAATGTATCAGAGTTTTCTCAGGGCCTGTAATAAAGGATTTCAGGATATGAAGGCTTCAAAAGAAGATTCCATGGAACTGATTATGGAGAAAATGAACTCAGATGAGAATCCCCTGGACCAAAAACAGCAGGAAGAAAGCTATGAGATCCTTCTGCCCTATATGGAGACGGAAGAGGAGCCTTTCCTGACCATGAAAGATGATAAATGGCAAAAGATTATCGACTGGATGAAAGACAGCAAGCTGATCGATAAGGATGTGAAACCTTCCGACATCATGACAAGTCCTGATTTTAAGTAAATGAATCCAGGCATAGCTTGCTCTGGTTTCGAAGGATATTAATATGAGCTCTTTCAAAAATCAATCTTGTAAATCATATACTCCGGCCCCCTTTTTAGCAGGCGCAGGGCTGCTTCTGATCTGGCAGGCAGGCGCAATGGCCGTGGGAATTCCACACATATTTCCTTCACCGACAGACATTTTTATCAGGACCTGGGAACTGAAAGAGAATCTTTTCCTTCACCAGCTGCCGGTTACCCTGTGGACCATATGTGCAGGAATGGCTCTGTCTACAGGAATCGCCGTGGTTCTGGCTCTCCTGATGGACCTAAGTCAGGTTATTGAAGCTATGATAGGACCTGTACTGATTGTCAGTCAAACCATACCTGTCATGTGCATTGCCCCTCTCTTTGTTTTATGGTTCGGTTATACACAGACAGCCCGACTGACGGCAGTTGTACTATCCACTTTTTTTGCAATCACACTGAATGTCTATGATGGCCTGAACAGGACGGACCCCAATAAGATGGAATGGATGAAAACTGCAGGTGCTTCGCGGGGGGACATTTATCGGTATCTGAAAATTCCCTCTGCCCTTCCCATGTTTTTCAGCGCCATCCGAATGACCATACCCTGGGCTGTTATCGATGCATCGGTGGCTGAATGGCTGGGAGCCACCGAGGGATTGGGTTACTTCAGCAAAAGGATGATCAGCAGAATGGACGGACCGGCCGTCTTTGCCCCGGTTGTCATTCTTATAAGTCTGGCACTTCTTGGCATGGCTATGGTTGACATGGCAGACCGGAAAATCTGCTGGTACAGAAATGAATTACGATAGAAGTATCAATTGTTTCTAAACACTTTACAGGAAAAACTTGTCGATTTTCTGTATCACGTTTATACTATAGCTATATAAATGATGTAAAGGTCAAAAGATATAACTGATTGCGACCAGTATTAGACAGGAGAATCATATGGCGTATTGTAAAAAATGTGGTATACAGATTAATGACGGGGAGAAATACTGTCCGCGTTGCGGAGCCCCTGTCAATTCAGCCTCTTCAGGGGGCTCTTCAGGAGGAGGTTTTATCCGGCCCACGGATCTGGATGATGGAGGAAGCAGCTCTCATAGCTCCTATCCGGCTCCCGGAGGCGGCTATTCGAATCACGGTTACTCGGATCCCGGCTATTCCAACCGGGGAGGCGGTTATTCGGATCGTGGTTACTCTAACCAGGGAGGCAGCTATTCAGACTCCGGTTATTCAAGTCCTGGAGGCGGTTATTCAGACCGCGGCTATTCAAGTCATGGTGGCGGCTATTCAGACCGCGGCTATTCAAGTCATGGTGGCAGTCATTCAGATTTCACGTTTTCGAACCGGGGAGAAAGCTATCCGGTCCCCTATAACGGGCCGGGTGAAAGCTATGGAGCTGTCGGGGAATCTTATTTTGACGGGGACGGCTTTGAATTGCTGGCCTATCATCTCCTTCTCAGCCTGGTAGCCCTTATCACCTGTGGGATTGCAGTTCCCTGGATCCTGGTCAAGATTTATAATTGGAGAATCAGTCATACTGTTATAGATGGAAAACGCCAGTGCTTTAACGGTACAGGAGGGCAGCTTTTCGGAAGCTGGATCAAATGGTGGCTGCTGACTCTCGTCACATGTGGCCTTTATGGTCTCTATCTGCCGGTAGCACTGCAGAAATGGGAGACCAGCCACACTTCCTATGAGGGAAGCTCGGAAGCCTATTCAGCTGTCTACCAGAATTCCTGGTTTGAAGGGACCTTCGGATCTTTTATCGGTAATTATCTTGTATGCGGTCTCCTGACCCTTGTCACCTGCGGCATCGGCTATGCCTGGGGGGCAACCATGCTGATCCGGTGGACCACGGAAGGGGAGCGTGTTGACGGTGACCGTTATTATTACGATGGTACCGGCGGAGGCCTGTTTGGAGTATACATTATTTCTTTCCTCCTGTCTCTTATCACCTGCGGTATATACTCTTCCTGGGCAACCTGCAGGATGAATCGGTATATTATCAGTCATACCCACATAGTCAGGTAAACAGATCAACCGGTATATAGCCCGACCTGAGTCCGGCATAAGAGGAAACTGAAAAAAATGACTTGAAAAAGCCTTGGATTCGAATGATTAAGAAATATGGAAGCCAAGAAAGCAGACTTTGAAAAAGCTAAACGAAAAAAGCATGTTTTGAGAACCCTGGCTGAGTTTATGGCCCTCGGATTCATTTACCTGGTCTGGCTGAAGATTACCCATCTGGGCATACCTTGCCCCATTCGATTGGTGACGGGGTATCTGTGTCCCGGATGCGGGCTGACCCACCTCGTTCTGGCTTTGCTGCGGGGAGATCTGCACGCCGCCTTTCAGGCTAATGCTTTTTTGATGGTAATTGCTCCCTTTGCTCTTGTCTACTATATCTATCGGACCCTGCTCTATATTGAGCGTGGGAGAAGGGAATTCAGTCCGGCGGAAAGTGTGATATTTGCCATACTTCTGGTCGCGGCCATTGCTTTTGGAATCTGGAGAAATGTTTAGGAAGATAAGAAGGAATCCTCAGCAATTCAACTGGCCGACAGTTCACATTATTACCAAGGCCTTATCACGATTTTTCAAAAAGTATCATTCGCATGATATATACTCAGAAAGAGGAGGCGTCTTTCTGCTGTTCCCACCCTGACGGACGTTCGGGTGGGAATTATTTTCTAAATTGGCCTGAATCGAAAAGGGACTCTGCCCGGAGAAGGGGTGGGGTTCTTTGCCTTAAGGGAAATAGTTTTTATGAGAAATGCCTGAAAAGAAAGAATCTGAATTGTAAAGAAGGGAGAGAGTGAAGATGTCTGCATCCATCTCAGACAGTGCCGGAAAGATGATTTTTCAGGGGGATATGGCGGCAAATATCCGCAGGATCAATAAAGTTGACTATGCCGTTTTTGAAGGACAGTATGACAATGGAGCCGTAGCTGTGGATTTTGCTATCCGGATGAAGATTGGTTATATTAAAAAAGCACCCATGGACCTGATTAAAAATGACCATATTATTTTTCAGAAAAGAGATCCCATGTTTTTCTTCTTATTTGAGGCGGATAAAGAAAAGTTTGTCCGTGAGGGGGAAGATCTGGAAACCTTTGAGGAAAGCGGGAGAAGCAGTAATTATACCTATCGAATCTCATTCCGCAACAATCTGAAAGCCAAGCCCAAAAAAGCCCACTCCAGGCTGGGGGGCAGGGCCGGGGAAATGATGGACGAGATCAATGCCTTACTTGAGAAAAACGGCATTCATGAAGCAGATCCTTCCTCGCCGGTTTCCGAGTACATGAAGACCTGGAAACTGGGGCACCCGGACGGGGAATAGACAAGAATTTTACCTATAAAGACCCGTCCGAATCATTCGAGCCGAAAGCAGGGGTAAAGGGGAAAAGACAGGGGAAGCTTCTTTTCTTCCGGTTGACAAGAAATTCACGCCCC
>CADBME010000219.1 GCA_902795715.1 uncultured Lachnospiraceae bacterium
CGGCCATACGATCAGATTTCGATAATTCAATTCTATTTTCTGCCATGTTTCTTACCTCCTTCTATTCGTAGTCATCCAGGATGTCTCCCAGAGGATCACCTGTCCCTGCTCCGTCACCACCTGCAGCACCTCTCTTCTCACTGAGTGTAAGATAAATCAGTGCCATGGATACGCCGATAACACCAAGAGCGATCAGAGTCAGATCAGAGATAGCTGCTACCGCAAAACCGATGGCGAAGAAAGGCCATACTTCTGCGGTTGCCATCATGTTGATAACCATAGCGTAACCTACTGCAACTACCATGCCGCCGCCGATGGCCATACCATCGGATAACCATGCCGGCATCTGAGCCAGAAGACCCTGAACTGCACTAGCCGGGATGGAAAGCAGAAGAGCTGCGGGAATAGCGATACGAAGTCCCTGAAGACAGATAGCCGCGATCTGCCACATCTGTACTGCAGCAAAGTTGGCTGTTTCTGCTGCACTGTCCATCTGGTGAACAATAATAACGGAGATTGTACGGACAACCATGGTAAGGAAAAGTCCTGCTACAGCCAGCGGAACTGCGATGGCGATAGCTTCACCGACACCGGCTTCCCCTTTTCCGCCGACAACAAGGATGATGGCAGAAGCAACCGATGCAAGAGCAGCATCCGGAGATACAGCAGCACCGATGTTGGCCCATCCCAAAGCGATCAGCTGTAATGATCCGCCCAGGATGATACATTCTGCCGGATGACCGGTAACAATACCGATCAGTGTACATGCCACCAATGGCTGATGGAACTGGAACTCATCGAGAATACCTTCCACACCAGCCAGGAAAGCAACCAACACAACTAAAATCATTGAAAGAAAATTCATTATGTTTCCTCCTGTTTTGAATGTGAATTCTAGGGTTTATTTCTGTTGCTTTAAACCTTCGCGTGCCTTGTCAAGCAATGCGTCCATATCTTCGGGGCTATCTGACGGAACTTTACGTACGTCAAACTCCACACCGTGAGACTTGAGTTTCTCGAATGTCTCGATGTCTTTCTCGTCCAGGGAAAGAACCTTGTTAACTGCGAACTTGCCCTGAGAATGAGCCATGGATCCAACATTAAGCTTCTTGATCTTAAGGCCGCCCTCGATGGCCTTCAAGGCATCCAGAGGAGTTTCGAAAAGAAGCATGGCCTTGGTATTACCAAATCGTACATCCTTAAAGACTTTGATCATCTTTTGGATTGGTACACAATGGGCCTTTACTCCCGGAGGAGCTGCTTCCATGATCATACGCTTCCTCAATTCATCACGGGCAACACCGTCCGATACGGCAATGATCCGGTCGGGGGCAGTTGCCTTGGTCCATCCGGTTGCTACCTGTCCATGGAGAAGGCGGGTATCGATACGAGCCAGGACGATTTTGATCTTTCCATCGCCAAGTACGGTTCCCGGAGGGATCACTTTGTGTAATGCATCTTTTGCTTTTCCCGCCAGTTTCTCTACCTTCTCTGCCGCTTTCTCTTTCTTCGGCTCCAAATCCTGAGGGAATACCTTTACACCCTCTCTTCCGCTGCCGATAATCTGTTTTGCCAGATCCTGTGCGGACAATGACTCGTCCATACGGGATGCAAGGGCATCAACCAGCATCGGAAGGTTCAGTCCGGCAACCACTGCCCAGGTATCCTCATGTCCGTCAATCAGATTATTTGCCTGATTGAATGGAGTACCGCCCCACAGATCCACCATGATCAGCACCTGATCGGGATCATCGAAGCCGGCAATTGCTTCCTCCATTTTCTTCCTCAGATCATCCGGCCCGTCACTGGGTTGCAAGGTAACCGCAGCGGCATTGGGCTGTTCACCGAAGAGCATAGAGGCAGACATCATAATACCTTCAGCAAAGTCGCCGTGTGTAGCAAGTAATATGCCTACCATTTCTTTATCCTCCCTTTCGTTAAAGAATGTAAAAAAAATAGGTAAAAAATGAAAAGCAAAGATGGTTCTTTATATTGAAGTTAAAGTACTATCGTAGGCTTTCATTAATATTGATTTAAACAGAATAACTTACAAGAGTCAATCTTTTTTTTAGAAAATTATTCAAAAAACTTTAGAAAAAAGAAAGAACTTACAATATAGAAAAAGCTGCACATCCGAATACCAGATTTGGTGTTCTTTGATTTCAATTATTACATATGGTATGATGATATCGGTTAGAGCTGCTATGCAGCGCAGCATACCTGAATATCCAAAAGAAACATCCGGTGAATGCTTAAGAAATATCTGTGAAAGGTTTTGGAATGCTTATTTTAGGCTGTTATATGACGAAGAAAGGCTGGTGATTGATTTGAAACTGAAAAAGCTTAATGCCGGATTGGGTCTCTTGTCCATTCTGTTTTTGATTGTACATATGGGATACAGTATTTTTTCCTATATCACATTCTATTATAATCCGGTTTTGAAACTTGTTACGGCTATTCCTTTTATGGTGACCCTTTGTCTGCACGCGGTCTGCGGTATGCTGACCGTGTTCATGCAAAAGGACGGCAGCCGGATGGATCTCTATCCCAGACAAAACCTGTCTACCATATTACAGCGGGTTTCCGCAGCACTGATTTTCCCCCTGCTGATTCTGCATATCAACACCTTTTCTCTGATGAAGGCCAGTGCAGAGAAAGGGTATACGATTTTTATCCTGCTCCTCATCCTGGCTGAGCTTGTGTTTTTTGCAGTGGTCATCATACATGTGGCAGTCTCACTGACAAGAGGCTTTATCAGCCTGGGGCTCCTTTCCTCCAGAGAGAAACAGAGAGCCATTGACCGCTTTGTTTACCTGCTCGGTGTGCTGTTTTTCATCATTGCGGCCTATTCTGTGGTTAAGGGGCAGATCGCGATGTTCCTGATGGGTTGAGGAGGAAGGAATATGAAGAAGGCTATCATCATCGGAAGCGGAATATCCGGCATGACCTGTGCCGCTGCTCTTGCAAAAAAAGGTATCCATGTTCTGCTGGTCTCCCCCTTTCCTTCTGAGCGATCCCAGTCGGTCATGGCAGCGGGAGGCATCAACGCGGTCCTGTCAGATCATTTGGAAGGGGATTCCGTCTCCTGCCATATAGAGGACACATTGAAAGGCGGGTCGGACCTGGCGGGTCGGAAGGCTGTTACAGGTCTCTGCAGCCATGCGGAAGAGATCATCCGCTATCTGGAAAGAATCGGTACGGTTTTTTCGGTGGAAGAATCCGGGCATCCCGCAAGAAGAGCCTTTGGAGGTCAGACATATCAGAGAACCTGTTATTGTGGTTCTGCTACGGGAAAGCAGATTGTTTCTGCCCTGGTTATGGAAGTCAGGCGTTATGAAGCGGCGGGGCTCATTGAGCGCAGACTGTGGAATTGTTTTCATTCCGCCCTGATCCTGGATGGGGCTTGCTATGGTGTTCTGCTTTTTGATGAAAGCAGGGGAAAGCTCCTTGTGGAGTATGGCGATGCCCTGGTGATGGCCACCGGAGGACAGAATGCCCTGTTCGGGAAAACCACCGGCTCTACCCAGTGTGACGGCTACGCGGCCGGGAAACTCTTTTTACAGGGTGCGGAACTGAAAAATCTGGAGTTTGTTCAATACCATCCCACTACGATCGAGACCGCGCAAAAGAGGATGCTGATCTCCGAAGCGGTGCGTGGTGAAGGTGGAAGACTCTTCTATATGGATGGCGAC
This sequence comes from uncultured Lachnospiraceae bacterium, assembly GCA_902795715.1. The sequence goes on from CADBME010000219.1 coordinate 3,693, forward strand.
CGAAGAGTTTTTTTCATGGAAGACAAGTACGGCCCACGTGGCAACCTTATGACACGGGACGTGATCAGCAGAGAAATTGCAGCTTGCGGCCGGGATGTCTATCTTGATATCTCATTCCTCGATCAAAAAGTGATTGACCGGAGGATACCGGAAGTGCGCGACCTCTGCCTGAAATATAAAAATCTGGATATTGCCAGAGAGCCGATCCCGGTGGCGCCTTCCGTTCATTTCTTTATGGGCGGCCTTGCCGTGCATCTGAATCATGAGACCAATATAGAAAACCTCTTCGCCGTGGGAGAATGCGCATCCATCTATCATGGCGCAAATCGCCTGGGCGGGAATTCCCTCCTGGCGGCCCTCTATTCCGGAAAAGTGGCGGCTGAGGAAATCGCCGGAAGGGAAAGGCGGAGAAAGCATCCGGATTTCTCGGCTTTTATGGAAGATCAGAATCAAGCCCTGCAGGGTATGCTGCAGTCAAATAGCAAATTCCCGGTGATGTACATGCGGGATATGGCTGCTGAAACCATGAGTCGGAATCTGGGCATTGTTCGGAATGAGAGGGCATTGGAGCAGGGCATAGCGGACATTGACTATGATTTGTCCGTTGCGGGACAGATTAATTATGACAGCAGTGTCTTCCCCTATGCCAATTATTCCCTCCAGGGCATCCTGACCCTGGCAAGGGCTACCCTTTCCTGCGCAAAGGAACGCCGGGAAAGCCGCGGCGCTCATTACCGGAGCGACTTTCCTGAGACCAGACATGATTATGAAGCTGCCACGATCATTGCTTACGATGAGGGGCGTTACAGCGTCCGGCTGGATAAGGAGCAAATGTATGAAAGTTAAGATATTACGCCGGCAGTCGCCGGATTCGAAGCCCTACTGGGAGCGATTTGATGTCGATGTGCCGGGTGAAACATCCATTGCAGGTCTTTTGGATCACCTGAATTACCACGATGACATAGTGGATGAGAACGGAAGACAGACCACCCGGATCGGATGGGAATGTTCCTGTCTGCAGGGTGTGTGCGGTGCCTGTGCCATGGTGATCAACGGTCTTCCTGCCCTGGCCTGTGAGACTTTTGTGAAAGACCTTAAGGGCGATGAGATAAGGATCCGTCCACTGCAGAAATTCCCCGTAATCCATGATCTGGTGGTTGACAGGTCGGTGATTCAGGAGAATCTGAAGCAGATGAATATCTGCATCGGGGAATACCAGCCTGTGGTGGAGAAAAGCTCTTCCAGACAAAGAAAAGCCCATCTTCAGAACTATACCACGGCCAAATGTCTCAAATGCGGCCTGTGTCTGGAGGTCTGTCCCAATTACGTGGACGGCAGAAATTTTTACGGGGCAATCTTTGCCAATGACTGCTACCTGGTATCCACAAGAAACCGTTCAAAGAGGGGTGAGATTAAGAAGATTTACGGAGAACATTTTGGGAGCGGATGCTCCAAGTCCCTTTCCTGCATGGATGTCTGTCCCATGCAGATTTCGACTATTGCCTCAATGGCTAAACTGAACCGGTAAAGACATCCTTTTCAGGGCATAATATATCAAACAGAAAAAGTACTTTGACAGGAAGTGAGGAGTAGTTATGAATCAAAAAATAAGAAAACATATGAACCAGGGAAATGA
>CADBME010000220.1 GCA_902795715.1 uncultured Lachnospiraceae bacterium
AAGGACTGGGTATTAAAACGAAATAAATAAATGCCGGTGTTACAGTAGGCAAAGTTACTGTAAACTGAAATGACCAGGAGAAAAAGATGAACAATAAAGGAAGTATAGAAAGCAATTTTTTTGTGTTTGACAGCGAAAATCTGGCATCTGTACCAACAGAACTATATGGATATTGTGTTGCAAATCACAATGCTTACTGTCCGCGGGAAGAGGAAATCAGCGAAGATGTTTTAGCTTCATTGAATCCAGAAGACTATCCTGATGGCGCGTATGTGCTGATTCAAAGCAATGATAAGGAAATAAAGGTCAGCCAGGATTTTAACGGGTGTTTTGGCCTGTACATTTATCAAAAGAATAATTACTTTGCCGTATCTAACTCCTTTACATTGCTGACATCGTATTTAAAGGATAAAGTACGGCTTTCTTTTGATTACGATTACACCAAAACATATTTCCTGTCCGGACTTGCGGCAACTGCTTATACGGAAACCATGGTAAAAGAGATAGCCTGTCTGCCAAAAAATGCCCGGATTATTATAGACAAGGTGAAGAAAACAGCCGCTGTTCACTATATTGATTATCAGGAAAATACGGTTTCTATTGCCAGTGCGGAAGGGATGAGGATACTTGATAACTGGTTCTATAAATGGACGAACATTATCCGTTATCTCAAATCAAAAACAAATAAAATCAACGTTGATCTGTCCGGAGGGATGGATTCCCGTCTGGTATTTTTGCTGTTTGCAAAAGCGGGAATCAATCTAAACGAAGTTAATATTCGGTCCATTAAAGACGATCTTCATACCCATACGGAAGATTATGAAATTGCATCCCGTATTGCAGAGTTTTTCCATTGCAGGCTCAATGTCAGTTCTTCGGAAAATAAAAAAACAATACCTCTTTCTTTAGAAGAATTTATTAATCTTACATCATATGTACGACTGTGTTTTTGCACTGAAATGTATTATAAGACTGCATGCCATGAAAAACCCTTATATGCGTTTTGCGGTAACGGGGGGGAAGCGCTGCGCAAGCATTGGGATGTGACGCCAAAACAATTTATCAGGGATGTTAATAAACGGGGCAGAGCATATGACGATGTAGATTATTCTTCTTCTGTTGAGAAAATTTTAAATCATGCATTTTCTGTTGCCAAGGATAAATACCATGTCGCTGATGGAAATTCCCCTAATGTAGTTGACGGATTCTATAAAGAAACGCGGGTTCGCAGCCACTTTGGAAAAGCTATGGCGGAAAACAGTGTGTGCAATGTAAATACCATGGCTCCGTTGTTGGATTCTACCCTTGCGAAAATATGCCTGAAAGATTGCAAGACTACCAATCGCAATATTATTATTGCCGTTATTTTTGAAAGATACTGTCCTGAGTTATTACAATTTAAATTTGACAGCGGACGCAGTATAGAATCGGAAATCATAAAATATGCAAAAGAGCTGAACGGACAGTTCCCATTTGTCAGGAAAAATCCGCCAATGCCAGGACAATGTGTACTGCAGGCAAAACGGATTCATAATGCTTTGACGCCAAAACCCGTGACGAACCTGCAGGCAAAACAATTTATAACGCGCTGCTTTTTATCCCAAAAGACCTGTGATCTTTTTTCAAAATACTTTAATAAAAGTATTTACGTAAAAGCTAAAGAATACAGTAAGATTCATGATTATCATCCTGAAGCACGAATGATTCCTGTTTTGGGTGCGGTCAAAATCATTAGTGATTTGACAAAACAAGCAGTACATTTAAAAGAAAAACAGCCTGCAGCTTTTTTTAACTGGCTTGCAGAATATCCGTTAATTAATTCTTCGACACGGTTTGCTGATGATGTCTTCCGTACGGCCCGTATTGACATAAAAAACGTTAATGCGAATAATAACGACAGTGATGTGTCGATCCAGCTGAAACAAAATCGCTCGACTGTACTTCGTAAGCCTGCGTGGTATCATAAAAATGGCATAGGCTATACAATAGAAACCTGTCTGGATGGAAGTCTGGATTTCAGTGCAGTTTGTTTGGATGAAGGTGAATTTACACTGTTTTTAAGAGGTCTGGACATCAATGATAAACAGAAAAAACGAATCAATGTTTTCATTGATTATAAAAAATTAATAATAAATGGAGAAGAAATATTCAGCCGGTTAACCCCTATATCTCATGACAACTTTTTTGTATATAAGGTTCCTGCCAGAAAAGGCCAGGCTTTTGATATACATGTTGAATGGGAGCGACATTTATACAGCGCGCAGGAATACCTTTCCATTATTAAATCGCAATTACCGGATGACTTATAAATATTCTTACAAGGATGCCCCGAAAGCATATGAAAACCTATATTACTGTACTAAATGTAATTTCTGCTTTTTCTGTAGTAGCTTTGCATGCCAACGGCTGTTTCTGGCAATTCAGCCGCTCAAGTTATTGGTTTACTGCCAATATTATTGAA
>CADBME010000221.1 GCA_902795715.1 uncultured Lachnospiraceae bacterium
ATTCTGAAGTTTATGATGCTAAAAGAGATGATGAAAGGGGACCGGAAAGGAGGTGCTGAGACAAGCAGTCTAAGCAGTATGTTCCCTTTTCTCCTGATGGGAAAGAATGAGGACTTGTTTGAAGGCATTTTTGATTTTGACGAGGATGAGGAGGATCTTACAGAAAAGGATGAGATCTTTTCAGATGAGGAGGATTAACCTGTCAAACCTCCAATAGGGATTATTATCGACAAGAGACACATTATTCAAAGGGAAAAGACAAGGCAAATAGCAGATAAAAAGGGAGAGGAGGTTCAGATTATGGGAGGAGGATACTGGACAAGAGAACATTTTGAGGCTTATAACAAGGCAAGAGGCAGGAAAGTGGACAAGATCGGGGCCGTCGAGGGGAATTACAATAACCAGGAGATTTTCCACGCCAGGAAGCTGGATAAAATGCTGGATCCCAAAAATGTGATGAGGGAGTGCTGCGACAGTCAGGAACATCCCAACACTATTCCGGTCATCCTGGCACTGGATGTGACCGGGAGTATGGGCTATGCTGCAGTGGAAGTGGCAAAGAATCTGAATGTGATCATGACCAATCTCTATGATAAGGTGAAAGATGTGGAATTTATGGTCATGGGTATCGGCGATTTTGAATGTGACCGGGTACCGGTGCAGATTTCCCAGTTCGAATCCGATATCCGGATTGCCGATCAGCTGGAGAGAATCTATTTTGAGTTCGGAGGGGGTGGAAACAATTATGAATCCTACACCGCCGCATGGTACATGGCCGCAAGACACACCAGCCTGGATTGCTGGAAGAGAGGAAAAAAGGGCATTCTGATCACCATGGGGGATGAACCTTTGAATCCTTACCTGCCTCTGGACGGCAGAAGAGTTACATTTGAAGAGGTAACCGGAGATAAACTGCAGGCTGCAGTGGAGACAAAAGAACTCTTTAAGGAAGTGACCGGCCTTTACGATGTATATCATCTGAATGTAATCCACAGCAAGTATCATGACAGGAGAATCAGACCAAGCTTCATGAAATACCTTGATCAGGACCATTACAGGGATACAGATTTAAATACCATTTCCAATGAGATCACGGATATAGTCACCCATGCCGGTCAGGCAAAATGGCAGCAAAGCCAGGTCTTGCCGGCGGGTTTGGGCAGGGTTCGGAATCATGGCCGGGGACAAGGCACAGACCGGGGACGGAGCCACGGCATCCGCTGGTAAGAAAGAAGTGTGGGAGATCGGGAAAGGAGGGGATGGGACATGGAGAATAGAATCAAAGAGATTAAGATCGTCATTGGCGCTAATTATGGTGACGAGGGGAAGGGGCTGATGACGGATTATTTTTCGGACAGAGATGAAAAATGTCTGGTGGTCTGTAATAACGGAGGTGCCCAGCGGGGCCATACGGTGACCCATGGTGACAAAAGTCATGTATTTCATCATCTGGGATCAGGAACACTATCCGGAGCCGACACCTATCTGAGCAGGTATTTTATTCTCAATCCCATCCTCTTTGCCCGGGAATACCGACAGATGAAAAAATACGGCTTCTTGCCCCTTGTCTACCGGAACCCGGACTGCCTCTGGTCCACCCCATATGATATGATTATTAACCAGGTGGTTGAGGAGTATCGGGGGACCGGGAGACATGGAAGCTGTGGGATGGGGATATGGGAAACCCTGGTGAGGACCGGGAAGTTCCATATCCCCCTGGACCGGATGATAGAAAAGCCAAATCTTATAAGGGAATATCTAATCAGGATCAGAGAAGAATATCTGCCCGGGAGATTGAGAGATCTGGGGGTGGACAGAATTCCGGAAAAATGGAGAATGATTATTGACGATGAGGGGATGATTGATCATTTTACGGAGGACATACTCTTCATGGCAGGACATACTCAGGCTGCAGAAGACAGCCTCCTTTATCGGTATGAACGGATCATTATCGAAAATGGGCAGGGCCTGCTGCTGGACAGAAATCAAAAAGAATTCAAAGAACATACCACACCAAGCAATACCGGACTGCAGAATGCCGCCGACCTGCTCGACGGCCTGGAACTTCAAGGGATTCCGGTGGAGGTCTGTTATGTCACCAGAACCTATATGACCAGACACGGGGCCGGACCTTTCCCGGGGGAATGC
>CADBME010000222.1 GCA_902795715.1 uncultured Lachnospiraceae bacterium
CCTGGGCGGCAAGCCCTGTCTGGTTGCCGTATAAAGGGAATCTGGTTTGTGTGATTGTCCGGCAAGCGGCTTTAATGATTCTTGTTGCAAAATATCTGTTGTCACTGTATAATTATAAATATATAAAAATTATTTGACAAAGCAAAGGAGGAGAAACATTATGAAAAAGAATATTCTGGTTCTCATGATGGCTGTAGCCCTTGTTGCTGTTTTAGCTGCCTGCGGCTCCACAGCGACAACGGAGGATTCAACTGCTGCCAAGGCAGATGGGGGCGGAAAGAAATGGGTTATCGGCACAGATACCGTATTCAAGCCCTTCGAGTATACGGACGAGAGTGGCGAATTCGTAGGAATCGATGTCGACATCCTTGCAGCTGTGGCAGCAGATCAGGGATTTGAATATGAATTAAAGAGCCTTGGATGGGACGCAGCCATTGCAGCTTGTCAGGCCGGACAGGCAGACGGACTGATCGCAGGTGCTTCCATTACCGATGAGCGAAAAGATTCCGGTTGGATTTTCTCCGATGGATATTATGATGCCAATCAGGTTATGGCTGTAAAGGCAGATTCGGATATTAAAGGTTTTGAAGATATGAAGGGCAAAACCGTTGCCGTTAAAACCGGTACCATGAGCGCAGACTATGCAAACAGCATCAAAGACCAGTACGGTTTCAAAGTGACGACCTTTGAAGATTCTCCCACCATGTACGCAGCAGTAACCGGCGGACAGGTTGAAGGATGTATAGACGATGCACCGATTATGGCTTCCCAGATCAAGGACGACAACCTTGGCATGAAGCTCCTGGAGAACACCGGAAATGAGCCGGCATCTTATGGCTTTGCAGTATTTAACCCTGCCAATCAGGAGCTTGTAGACATGTTTAACGCAGGTCTTGCTAACATTAAGGCAAACGGAACCTACGATGAGATTATTGCAAAATATCTTGGAGAATAATCTGATAATTTGACTATCTTTAACGGCAGGTTTCACTGAGAAATCTGCCGTTTTTTTAAGAGGTGAATATGCAATTAATTATTACAAAATACGGAAATCTACTCCTGGCAGCCATGGGACGCACACTCCTCCTTGCCTTGCTGGGCCTCTTTTTTGCCTGTATCGTAGGTCTGATCTTCGGGTTGATGAGTGTTCTCCGAAATAAAGCCTGCAACATTATTGCACAGATTTTTGTTGACGCCGTGCGAGGCGTTCCCATGATTGTTCTGGCTTTCTTTGTATACTTTGGTGTACCCTATCTCTTTAATTCCATCATCGGAGGATTCAATATCACTTTATCTGCATTGACGGCCGGTACCATATGTCTTGCCCTAAACTGCGGAGCTTATATGGCAGAGATTATTCGAGCCGGAATACAATCGGTAGATGTCGGACAGATGGAAGCGGCAAGATCTCTCGGTCTGCCTTATGCCAAGGCCATGAGACGGGTTGTGCTTCCCCAGGCGATTCGAACGATGATACCAAGTATCATTAACCAGTTTATTATCACATTGAAAGATACATCGATCCTGTCAGTAATCGGTTTTCCGGAGCTCGTTAACACAGCGAAGAATGTTCAGGCCAATACATTTATGTCCTTCCAGACCTGGGCCATTGTCGGAATTATGTATCTGATCGTAATTACAATCCTTTCCAGAACCGCAAAAGTGCTCGAGAGGAGGCTGAACGTTGGTAGATAAGAAAATGAACGAGAGAAGCGTAAAGATCCATGTATCTCATTTGAAGAAGAACTTTGGCAGCCTGGAGGTATTGAAGGATATCAGCAGCGATATCTACGAGGGCGAAGTTGTCGTAGTCATCGGCCCCTCCGGCTCCGGCAAATCAACCTTCCTTCGCTGCCTCAACAAACTTGAGGAAAGTACCGCCGGTCACATAGAGATTGACGGCGTAGACATCACTGACAAAAAGGTAAATATCAATGAAGTGCGCGACAATATCGGCATGGTATTCCAGCATTTCAATCTTTTTAATAATCTTAATGTCATGGGAAACATGATACTTGCGCCTGTAGAGTTGAAGAAATGTACGAATGATGTGGCTATAGCCCGGGCGGAGGAAATGCTTCGGAAAGTCGGACTTGAAGAAAAAGCCGAGAGTTATCCCAGTCAGCTTTCCGGAGGACAGAAGCAGCGGGTTGCCATAGCAAGAGCCCTGTGTATGCAGCCTAAGATTATGCTTTTTGACGAGCCGACATCCGCTCTCGACCCGGAAATGGTCGGGGAAGTATTGAAGGTTATGAAAGATCTGGCGGCAGAAGGAATGACCATGGTAGTGGTAACCCATGAGATTGGATTTGCCCGCGAAGTGTCAGATCGTGTACTCTTTATGGACGATGGATATATTGTCGAAGAGGGAACACCGGAAGAAGTCTTCTCGAATCCGAAAGAGCCGAGAACCATCGATTTTCTGAATAAAGTACTGTAAATATCCAGCTATATGGAGTATGATTCATATGGTACATTATTATTGTATAAGTCCGGTAAGCGGCGTTAGCCGGGGATTAGTCCGGACTTATATATTTTTTGAACAGTTATGAGAGGGAATATATGAAGAATATCATTACCATCAGCCGAATGTTCGGAGCCGGAGGAGGGATTATCGGCAGGGAAGTTGCTAACAGACTCGGCTACTATTATTGTGACAGGGATATCATTCTGCAGTCTGCAATGAAATCAGGTCATCTTGAGCCACAGTATCTGCGGGAATATGATGAGAAGCTGCCTAGGAGCTTCGGGTTTGGGCAAAGTCTTTTTGACTTCTATAACAGACCTTTATCCGAGAGGATTTTCGAAGCACAAAAAAAAGCTATTCTCTCCATTGGAGAAAAAAGGAACTGTGTTATCGTCGGACGAAATTCCAATGTCATATTAAAAGAATTCGACCATACGCTGCATGTATTTGTTTCAGCAACTGATTTTTTCCGAGTCAGGAATCTGAAAAATCATATGCCGGAAAGCACAGAAAAAGAGATTCGGGAGAAGATGAAATCTGTCGACAAGGCCAGATCTAAGTCCTGTGCTTATTACACAGATACCCGTTTCGGCGACGCAAAGGAATATGATCTTTGCTTGAAAAGCTCCACTCTGGGCATAGACAAATGCATCGATATCATTTGCCAAATTGCCCAGGATAAAGATGAAGCTATAAGGATCTGACAGAGACTCCTTTGGAGTGTCGAAGCAATGTCACTTTATTCATGAAAAGGGCACCAGGCTGCTGTATTAATCAGCGGCCTGATGCCCTTTTTAATAATCCGAATGCGTGTTTTATTATATCATAATATGGGAGAGAGGGACACCATCGATTTAATAAGGAAATGTGTTAAGTCACTTGCTTACTGAGGCCTTTCCTCAAATACAAAAGGCTGATCACTATTACTCTTTATCCATTCTTCATAGGATTCGACAATCTGACGCTTCACGTTGTCCGGGTAATGAATCCAGCCTTCATATTTTGTGTTCGGGTCAATATCCGGGTTGGCCATGGCTTCCCTGTCACGGGCAATCTGATTGACAACCGCACGACGCAGGAAAGAATGATAGGTTTCGCCGGTTTCGTCGCTGTGTTCTTTGAGAATCTCCTTAGTGCCTTTCATCATGGGGAATGCGATAGTTTCATACATTTCCGGATTGTATACGCCATTGGCCTTACCTTTTTCTGCCATAAGTCTTCCTCCTTCTTTCTGGGATATTTGCATATATATAAAAACTTTACAATAAAAAAGAATAATATACAAGAAGAATGAGAAAGAATATTAAAAATGTCCTACATCTTGTAACAGAAAAAAGTGAAGTGTATAATTATTCAGTAAGGAGAAAAACAGGAAGAATTGAAGTAAGGGAAATGAGATGAATTCAAAACACAGCAAAACTAAACTACATAGTAAAACCCTGGAGAATATAAGATTTTCCTGGAAATATATCCGTGATCATAAAAAGCTTCTGTTTCTTGCGGGACTATGCCAGCTGATGGGATGTTTTCTTGCTGTAGCTGCTCCCGTTATCAGCGCAAGGATTATCAGAGCCTATGTGAATAATGAAGCCTGGCGTGTGATCTATATCGCTTTCACCTTGCTGGTCGTCGGTCTTTTGCGGAATTTTTTCATGGTTGCCGGCAATCAGACATATAACCATGTTTATACCAGGACTTTGTCTGCTCTGGAAGAGGATCTGGTCTGGAATGTTCTTCGTGTGGAGAATTACTGCATCGATGAGAAAGGCAGCGGTCTTTTCATTCAGCGACTTACGACAGATACCGGGCGTATTGCTTCGGGTTTTAACAATCTGGCGGATATGATTACCCAGATTATAAACTATCTTGGTATTCTGATCGCCATGTTCATGGTTGATATCCGGATCTTTCTCTTTGTTCTCTTATTGATCATTCTTCAGTCCATGATTGAATTGTGGAGAACGAAACGTCTTGGCAAAGATGACCGGATATTCCGGACGGCCAACGAAAAGTTTTCCGGCCTGGTCGGGGAGATGGTTCGCGGCCAGAAGGACGTGAAGTTCCTGAACAGTGAGGAAAGGTTCAGTGATGAACTGGAAGCCCGGATTGAAGAGGCCAATGAAAAACGCCTCTATATGCAGAGCCGTTCCTGGAGGTTAAAGCTCCTCCGGTGGGAGCTGGGAGAGCTTGGCTCTTTTGCCATGATTGCCCTTCTGGCCTATCTGATCGGGAGAAAGTTGCTGCTGCCTTCCACAGCTTTGATTCTTTATAATTACTATTCGGATCTGGGCCCCAACGCGGTTAAATTCGTAGGGAATTTCATGGATTTTCTGACAGACTTCAATCTGTCCACGGAGCGTGTCAGTGCTCTGGTGAATAGTCCGGAATTCCCCAAAGAAGAATTCGGGGATAAAGAACTGGTTAATCCTAGAGGAGACATTGTATTTGAGCATGTAAGCTTTGGCTATAACCGCACATTACCGGCCCGGGAAGAGCAATATGTTCTCGATGATATCAGTTTCCATATCCGGCCCGGAGAAACCGTAGCTCTGGTGGGCAGGAGCGGCTGCGGGAAGACGACCATATTTAATTTGATCGATAAGCTGTATGAGCCCCAGCTGGGACAGATTCTCCTTGACGGAATTGAAATCCGCCAGCTTACAAGGGATTCTATCAGGGACATGATTACGGTCGTAAGTCAGACCCCTTATATTTTCCATATGTCGGTCAGAGATAATCTGCGGCTGACAGCCCCTCAGGCCACCCAGGAAGAGATGGAGGAAGTCTGCAGGCTGGCCTGTATTGATGAGGATATCAGACAGATGCCCCAGGCTTATGACACCATGATCGGCGAAGGAGGGGTAAACATATCCGGCGGCCAGCGTCAGCGGATGGCTATTGCCCGTGCCATGCTGAGAAAGAGTCGTGTGATTCTTTTCGATGAAGCCACATCGGCCCTGGATAATGTTACCCAGGCAAAAATCCAGGAAGCTATTGACAATATGCAGAAGGACCGGACGGTTATCCTTATAGCCCACCGGCTTTCTACGGTTATTAATGCCGACCGGATTCTCTTTATTCAGGATGGAAAGGTCCTGGCCGAAGGCAGCCATTCTGAGCTGCTTCATACTTGCGAGCCCTATCGGATTCTGGCTGAGATGGAAGGTTAACCCCTGGGGGGGCTTGTCCTGTATGCAGACCGATGATAGATTTTTATTAACTGAAGTAATATCTTATTCATCGGGGGTGATTTTTATGCATATGGCTGATGCACTTCTTTCGCCTGCGGTTGCGGCAACCATGTACGTGGCTTCAGGTTCGGCAGCAGGATATTCCGTCTACAGATTAAAAAAAGAGGATAGTCCGCAGAAACTGCCGACCATGGCAGTGACAGCGGCCCTGGTTTTTGCAGGGCAGATGATTAATTATACGATTCCGGGAACAGGATCTTCCGGCCATATGTGCGGGGGAATGCTTCTTTCGGGCCTGCTTGGCCCCCAGGCCGGGTTCCTGTCTATGATAATTATACTCACGGTACAGTGTCTCTTTTTTGCGGATGGAGGCCTTATGGCTCTGGGAGCCAATGTCTGGAACATGGCCTTTTACGGATGCTTTGTCGGCTACTATCTGATATGGCGGCCCATCATGAAAAGCTCCCTTTTTTCAGGAATGGGTGCCCGGAATGGACAGAGAGCCCGCATTATTCTCGCCTCGATTCTGGGCTGTGTCATTACTCTGCAGCTTGGCGCTTTTTCTGTAGTTCTTGAGACGACTTTTTCGGGAATTACAGAGCTTCCCTTTGGCGCTTTCTGTGCTCTGATGCAGCCGATTCATCTTGCCATTGGTCTAATTGAAGGATTGATTACTGCAGCAGTTCTTACCTTTGTATATGAAGCAAGGCCCGAGATGATCATGGATGCACGTATGGATGAAAGCCAGGCGGGGTCTAATGGTTCCCTGATTAAGGTAATCCTGACTTTGAGTATAATGGCTCTTCTGGTGGGGGGAGTCTTTTCTCATCTGGCAAGTGCTAATCCGGATGGCCTTGAGTGGGCCCTCTTTGGCAATGAAGAGAAGGGATACAGCGCCAACATGGGTCTTGATGAAGAAGAGTTTGGAGTAGAGAGCAAGGCGGCTGATACGGCGGCTACAATCCAGGAGAAAACATCATTCCTTCCGGATTACGGATTCGCAAACAGTGAGAATGCAGCGGGCACTACGGTTTCAGGGATAACAG
>CADBME010000223.1 GCA_902795715.1 uncultured Lachnospiraceae bacterium
TATCTTCCCTACTGAGCAGCCCACAAACAATGCCCCTCCTACCGGCGGAGTGCATAGCCCAATGCAGAGATTATACATCATCATTACTCCAAAATGTGTTGTTGTCATACCAAAAGATTTCATGACAGGAAGAAGGATCGGTGTACATAGCAAAATAAGCGGAACCATATCCATGAAGCAACCTAGGATCAGTAGCATTATATTTATAATGATTAGGATAATGATTTTGTTACTTGAGATTTCCAGTAAAGCTTTTGTAATTAGGGCAGGAACTTTTAAATAACTCATCATGAATCCAAAAGCTCCTGCAGAACCTGTTAAGGCAAAAACCATTGCGAGATTCTCAGCACACGTTATGAGTATATCCGGAAAATCTTTCAAGTACAGTTCTTTATAGAAGAATTTTGATACGAGAAATGCCCAAATACATGCAATAGCTGCAGATTCTGTCGCAGTAAACACACCGGAAAGTACTCCACCGAGAATAATTACGACAGTCATGAGAGCGGGAATTGCTCTTCCTGTTACCTTCATTCTTTCCCCTATAGCAACCTTTTCTCCATACGGGTATCCTCGCTTTATAGAGATGAAGTAACATGAAATCATGAACAAGATTCCAAGCAAAACCCCAGGAACCGCACCCCCCAAAAAAAGTGAGCCTATAGAGCATCCCCCGGCAGCCAAAGAGAAAATAACCATGTTGTGGCTTGGAGGAATCAGAATGCCCTGACAAGAGGAAGCAACAGTTATCGCTGTTGAAAACTCTCTATCATATCCTCCTTCTACCATCATCGGGATTTCTATTGAACCTAATGACGATACATCCGCAACTGCAGATCCGGACATTGACCCAAAGAGCATAGATGCTAATACATTTACATGGCAAAGACCGCCCCGTATATGTCCTACCCATACTTTTGCAGTCTCCAATAAACGCTTGGAGATGCCGCCACGCCCCATAATTTCACCCGCCAGCATGAAAAAAGGAATGGCCATTAATGAAAACGAGTTCATTCCATTTGCATATTGGGAAACAAGACTCATTAATGGAACTTTGCAGTAAGCCATGCAAAGAGCAGTTGAAGCACACAAAGCAAAAGTGATCGGGCAATGAAGAATAATCATTACAAAGAATACACCAAGCAATATGGCAGTCGCAACGCCTGTATTAACCATCAGTCTTCTCCTTTTTCTCAAAACTCAACGGTCCCGGAAGCAAATCATCCCTTTTAAGAATCTTAATAACAGAAAAATAGATGATAAAAAAGCCGGATATCGGGATGATAATATACATTACACTTTTGGGCCATTTTGTTGCTGGTAGGACTGAAGACATCGTAGACATAGTTTGCTTTGTCCCGTACACCATGAAAATAATACCAATGCAAATCGTAATAACCCAGTTCACATAGAATAGAATATTTTGAAGCCAAGAAGGCATCCTATCATGGATAGCTTCTATGCCGATATGGAGGTCTCGCTCCACGCCAACAGCTGTGGTAATAAATCCCATCCAGACCATAAGCAAAATAGCGACTTCCTGGCTCCAACGAATAGACATGTGTAATACTTGCCTTGCAAATATTTGAGCAGACACGATAAGCACAATTGCCAGCAGAACGAGAGCTGAAAACACCAGAAATATTCTGTATATAAAATTTATTAAAGTTATAAGCATATTTTTTTGTTTCATATCAAAAATCCTTCTGCTAATATTATCTGGCGTTTCAACTTTTATAATCTTAATCAATTGCCCTCAGTGCATTCACATCATCCATATAATCACTGCACAATTCTTCCGGGAGTTTTTCTGTTGCATCTATAAACTCCTGCTGCAATTCTGGAGTCAGTTCTGTGATAATTACACCGGCAGCTGCAGCTTTTTCAAGAGCTTCCTGTTCATATTCTTCATAGATTGAACGCTCGAATTCAACTGCTTCTTTTGCAGCCTGACGGAATATTTCCTGATCCTCCTGGCTCAACTCATCCCAGATCTGTCTGCTCATTACAAGCAGATCCGGTTCATATACATGACAATCAAGAAGAAGATTCGGGGCTACTTCCATATGTGCTTCCGACACATAAGAGCAGACACTATTCTCGGCGGCATCAACAACACCGGTCTGCAGAGCTGAGTAAACTTCAGAATATGCTATTGCTGTGGGCACTGTACCAAGTGCTTCTGCCATACCCATCATAAGTGCAGATGACTGGGTACGTACATCCATTCCTTTCAGGTCTGCAAGGCATGTGATTGGTTTGGATGAGTAGAAAGAGCGAGAACCATTCGTGAAGTAGCAAAGTCCTATCAGGCCCTGAGAATCTTCAAGTTTAAGTATATCCTGAGCAACTTCGCTATCCATGCATTTGTAATAGTTTTCTGTTGATGTATAGAGATAAGGGAGAATAAGAACACCCAGCCTCGGGCTAAATGAAGTCAAGTCTCCTGTTCCGCATCTTATCATGTCGATTGCGCCGTATTGTAGCTGCTCAACTACGGCTGTAGTATCCCCAAGCGTACCGGAATCATATACCTCAATATGGATTCTGCCATTTGTTCTTTCTTTTACCAGGTCAGCAAAATACTGGCATCCTCTGGTAGTTGGATAGTCGATAGATTGATCTTCAGATAATCTAAGATAAAGATCCGGCTTTGTTTCTGCGAATGCGGTTGTCCCAAATGCTAATACAAATGCAAACACAACGATTAAAGCAAACAGTTTTTTCATGATCTTAACCTCCAATCAATTTAAGTTATTTAGTTTGCTTCGCTAAAAGTATAGTACATCATTACTCCTGATAAATCATTAAAAGCTTTTTGCTATTCCTTGTACTATTTATACTATGCAAAAATAGTGATAGCTATCGCAAAAATCTTATATATCCATATTTTTTGTTTCGCTTTATAATGCAAGTGTAAAAAAGGAAGGAGGGAGCTTTTTGAGTACACATCCATACGTAGCCTTTGAGACAATTCCAGAATTTTTCAGAGAAGGAACTCTCCCCCTGCTTTCTGGGGAGATAAAAGGGACCTTTCCATACTATCATATTATTAAAGCTGGGAATTCAACGGAGTTTTCACCTGACGAGTCACTGCAGCGGTTGTTTTTTTTGATCGATGGTAGTATTGCAATTCATGATAATGGAAAGTTGTACCACCTTAGCGAAAGAGGTTCTTATATTCCTGATCCGGTGCATAGGGTAATATTAACTGCTGAAAAAGAATCTTATATTTTTGAGATCAGTTGGATTCTTACATCACACGACAAAGCAAAACTTGCTGAAAAAAGGCCCGATTATCCTATAACCCAATTATATCGCGAATGCCCGCATTATACGGAATCATTCAAAAGCGAAAAGGCTGTCAGCAGGACTATTGTGCCCCACAACATTATCCCAAGGTTTTCTATGGGTTCAAATGAATCCGGCGAAAACGATAGAGTCGAAATGAATAATCATCCTGCTATAGATCAATACTTCTTCAGTTTTCCTGATAATAATGTAGTTCTGCGCATAGAAGAAGAAATAATACCCTTCAAAGGAAACAGTATTTTACATGTTCCACTGGGTGCATATCATGGAGTCGAAATTGGAGCTAGTCAAAAAATGCACTACATGTGGATAGATTTTATAGTTGATGAAGAAGCTGGGCTTGAATATTTAAATACTGTCCATGTGAAATTAGATAATAACGGAGGATAACATGAAAATCATCGTATCAGAAAATTCTGCAGAATTAGGCAAAAGGGCATCTTCATTTGCTGCAGCAAAAATTAATGAAGCAATCAAACAAAAAGGTTATGCACGAATCGTTCTCTCTACCGGTGCATCACAATTTGATACTTTAAACGAATTGATTAAAGAAGATGTGGACTGGAATAAGGTTGAGATGTTCCACCTCGATGAGTATGTGGATCTTCCTATCTCCCATCCCGCAAGTTTTAGGAAATATCTTCAGGAAAGATTTGTTTCAAAAGTAAATCTCAAAGCAGCCTATTTCGTAAATGGCGAGGGAAATATTGAAAAAAATATTCTTGATTTGACGAACGAAATAAACAAAGCTCCTATTGATGTGGGGTTAATCGGAATAGGTGAAAATGCCCATATTGCGTTTAACGATCCACCCGCTGATTTTAATACTCAATGCCCATATATTGTCGTGAATCTAAATATAGCATGCAAAAAACAACAGGTTGGTGAGGGTTGGTTCGCTACCGTAGATGATGTGCCTAAACAGGCTATATCTATGTCAGTGAATAAGATTATGTCATGTAAATGCATTATTAGTTGTGTACCTGATGAGAGAAAAGCTGATGCGATTTATTCTATGATTACGAGTGAAGTCACTCCGGATGTACCTGCTTCTATATTGAAAGAACATGAAGACGTCTATGTTTTCATTGACAAAGGATCTGCATCTAAAACACCGGATGAGATTCTTGCAAATTTTGCCTGATTCTGATATTCTTTTTTACGCCGGCAGATATGATGTTTCCTTAACGGAACTGTCTGCCGGTGTTTCTGGTACTTCTGTATTACTTGTACACCGTTTTCTGCGAGGTAAATATTTATGTTGTTTAAAGGGAAAAATATGCAGAGCTATATCAGAGGTATCATAGCTATTCTAATTGTCCTGATCATTACCGGTCTTTCTGTCTCCTATATTGGGAATATATCCACTTCTCGTCTTGCATACAAAGTGACAGATGAATTTTATGTAATTGAAAGCATTATAAACGATTTTGAACAGAGCGAGAAGACGTTGGCCTTTATCAGAAATACAAAGTACAGTGTAGATACGCATGACCGGAACTCATCAGTTCTCAATTCAATAACTCACATTAAAGAATCAATTTCCCAATTACAGGAAGTAATGACCGGTGACAACCTCAATCTATATTTTGATCTTCGCGGTTTATCTCATATGATCCGCTATTATGAGAAATATGTTACGGAATTCTTTAACTACGTCAACAGCAGCAGATATATTGATGCTACAAACATTCATGCTCAGTATAGTAATTTAGTATCCTATATTTATAGTTATTGTTCTGACCTTTTGATTGAATCTATCCGCACCAACCAGATTGAGCATAATCAATCCCATAGGACTTTCGCACTAATCTGGACCGTCCTTATGATCTTTGATTTTCTTGTTATTATTTTCGTAATCTATACACTTTATAAACTTTTGCACAGCATAGTAAATCCTGTAAATCGTCTGATTTCTGCGTCTTATGAGATGCAAAATGAGCATTTTGATATTGACGATATAGATGACCAGACAGATATTATAGATCTGAAAAAGCTAATTCAATCTTTTAACAGTATGAAGAATTCTACACTTCAACTTGTTGAGAAACTTAAGGAGCATAACCACACATTGGAATTGCTACGAAAGCAGGAATCGGTAATTCAGGAGAGTAAGCGAATGGCCGATCTGGCTAAAATCTCAAGTCTGCGAAGCCAGATGAACCCTCATTTTCTTTTCAACACATTAAATACTATCAGACGTGTCGCTCAGATTGAAAATGCTACTGAGACAGCGGATTTAATACTTTCTCTTTCAGATATTTTTCGTCACAGCCTTCGTAATGATTTTACTGAGGTACCATTAGAGGAGGAAATATCAGTAACTCAGCAGTATTACAAGATTCAGAAAAAGCGATTTGGTGAAAGAGTAAATCTGAAATGGGAGATTGGACCCGAATGTGATATCCATCTGCTCCTCATTCCGCCTTTCATAGTTGAACCGATCGTTGAGAATGCCTTTAAACATGGTCTGGAACCAAAAATAGGACAGGGATTGGTTGTTGTACAGATAAATATATACGATGATACACTTGCTATAATCATCAAAGATAATGGCTGTGGAATACAACAAGATGTGCTAAAGAGCATAGAGAATGGTGACCTTCCTGAAGAAAATGGCAGTGGGATTGGTTTATATAATATTATGAATCGGTTACAGTTGCTTGGAGAAGAATATGCCATTTCTTTTAAGTCTGAGGTAGGCAAAGGAACTGAAGTTATAGTTCAGATGCCTGTAAAGTATAAGGAGTAGTTTCTTATGGTGCGAATATTGATTGCCGAAGATGAATATCTGGAACTAAGTATGCTTAGCAAAATACTAAAAAGGCATTTTGAACATATTGCTGATATCAGAACGGTCGATAATGGTTTAGATGCATTGAGTACTGCTGATATCTGGAAAGCAGATGTTGTTCTCCTGGATATCGAAATGCCTGGGCTTAACGGGATTGAGGCAGCAAAAAGTCTCCTAAAAAGCAACCCTCATACAAAAGTTATATTCATTACAGCGTATGAACGCTTTGATTATGCTCAAGAAGCAGTGAAACTACATGCTAATGACTTTCTTCTGAAACCTGTCGATGATTCGGCTCTAATTGAAGTGGTTGGTAAAACAATTTCTGAAGTTGTTTCCGAGCATAATGATTCTGTAGTTTCATCTGTAGAAGGTCAACAAAAAACAGATGAAAATAACAAATCAGCTTCTAAAGCTTTTCATTACATCACTCGAGTTTTAAATTATATAAACCGGAATTACATGTATGATATTTCTCTTGAAAGCCTCAGCAATGCTCTAAAATTGAGCCCTGCATATTTATCAAGAATTTTCCATCAGAATTTTGGGACCGGAGTAATTGACTATATAAATACTGTCCGAATTGAAAAGGCGAAAAGCTTACTTGAAGATCCTTCAAAAAGCACCAGGGAGATTGCGGAAGCTGTAGGATACCAATCAGCCAGTTATTTTTCTAAAATATTTAAGCAGCGAACAAATCTTACACCTACAGAGTATCGACTTAACAATGTCAAAAACACCGGTGTAAATCTGTCCGCCACCACATCAACAATGCTTTAACATGAATCACATTATTATATCTACTAACTCCTATAGAATCCCAGATCCAGGTTTCTGAAAAAGGGAATGATTAGGCACCACATAAGGCATTCACTTTTAAGACTATAGACGATTATCATATACTATATTAAGTAAATCATAATAACTAAAAACCACGCCCCTGTCTCTCAGGGGCGTGGGTCTTTGCATTTTACAGATCACTGTACAGATCCGCTCTGTACACACCATTTTCAATCAGCTTCCGGAAGCTTTCTTCCACTCCTGCCTGGTCTTCTTTAAACGTCACACCAAACCAATGGTCATCTGTGGGCAGAACTGTAAATTCCGTGCCTTCTTTCAGCATTCCGTCA
>CADBME010000224.1 GCA_902795715.1 uncultured Lachnospiraceae bacterium
GAGAACGTACCAATTTCAGAGAAGTATACCTTAACAATCCGTGAAGCAGCTGTTTATTTTAATATCGGAATGAAAAAGATGCGCAGGCTGGCCGAGGATAATCTGGGGATATTTGCTATTTTTAGTGGAAACCGCTATCTCATAATTCGCACAAAATTCGAGCAGTATCTTGGCCAGATTTCTACGATATAAATTCTTTTTGTCTGCCAAAATCCGTTGACTTTATACCCTTTCAGAGTGATGAATGGGATACGCTTTTTTGCAATTCATTATTATGGAGGTGGGACATGAAAACTAACATACCCGTACAAAACAAGTTCATGCTAAGTGTTAAAGAGGCATCCCAGTACTTTGGTATAGGTACAAAAGCCATGCGTCGGATTGCTGAAGACCACAAGGGTCATTTTTCTGTAATCCACGGAAATCGATATATGATCATCCGGCCTAAGATGGAGGAATTCATCCTGGAATGCATGGAACAGGGAAAGGGGGTCGATATTTTTGAAGAAAACGAGTCTTGAGGAAAAAAGCATTTTTAATCCGGGGGAAGCAGCCCAGCACTATGAACTGAGTCGTAGAAAGTTTTTTCAATTCATTCAGTAGAAAAAAGGACTGCCCTTTGTAGCATTCTATAATAATAGAAAGCTGATCATAAAGGATGAGTTTGAGAAGTATATGGAAGACCATCCGGAAATCAGAAAGGAGATAGGTAAGAAGTGGAGTGTGAAACCAGGCCTGCAACCTGGAATACCGGGGCAATGCAAGTTTGTATTTACTTTGGAGGAAGCAGCCCTATATTTTGGTATAGGGATAGAGACAATGAGACAGATTGCCGAGAAGAAAAGGAAATCCATCTCTTTGCTTCAGAAGGACCGCTACCTGATCATTCGACCCAGAATGGAGGAATACCTGCAAGAGCATCCGGAGATCAGAGAGGAGTAAGAGAATGCCTACCTATTCATACCCAAGAAGACGTGACAAAAAGAACCGCGTCTTACGTATAGGAGAATCCGTCCGGTCCGACGGCAAATATCAGTTTAAATACCATGTGGGAGGCAAACCGAAGTTTGTATATAGCTGGAAGCTGGAAGCTACTGACAAGCTGCCGCCGGGGAAGAAACCCTGTCTCTCTTTAAGAGAGCTGGAAAAACAGATAGGATATGACCTGGATTCCGGGATGGATCCCTCGAGAAAAAACACCACGGTAATCGATCAGGTTAAAAGATATATTGCCACAAAGACGGGAGTCAGGCCGAGCACCAGGACGAGCTACCGAACCGTGGTAAGGATGCTGGAAAAAGAGGCCTTTGGCATGAAGAAAATCGGAGAAGTAAAGACCTCCGATGCCAAGCTTTTTCTGATCGGGCTCCAGAACAGGGGAAAAAGGTATAGTACCGTGAAAACTGTTCGGGGAGTCCTGCGGCCTGCCTTCCAAATGGCAGTTGATGATGATATCCTTTTAAAGAATCCCTTCGGCTTTGAGCTTGCTGGGATCGTCATCAATGATTCGGTGGCCCGGGAAGCCATCAGCCGGGATCAGATGCGGAAGTTTTTAAAGTTTGTCCATGATGATAACTGCTACTGCAAATATTATGAAGTAGTTTACATCCTTTTCCACACCGGCATGAGGATTTCCGAGTTTTGCGGCCTGACCATAGGAGATATTGACTTTGAAAATCACATCATTAACATTGATCACCAGCTTCTGCGGGATTCTGACATGGAACTTCGAATTGAGAAGACCAAGACCCATGCCGGGACCAGGAAACTTCCTATGACGGAAGATGTGGAGATGTGTTTCCGGGCCATCATCGAGGACAGACCCCAACCGGTTGTAGAGAAGATGGTGAAAGGTTACAGCGGATTCCTCTTTTTAGACAAGAACTGCTTGCCGGAAGTGGCCTTGCATTGGGAACACCGGTTTAACAACATGGTTAAACGATACAACGATATCTACCGGGTCCAAATGCCAAACATTACCCCTCATGTCTGTCGTCATACCTACTGCAGCAACATGGCCAGGGCAGGAATGAATCCCAAGACCCTTCAGTACCTGATGGGTCATAGCGACATCGGAGTTACCATGAACACATACACCCACCTGGGCCTGGAGGATGCAGAGGAAGAACTCCGCAGAGTGCAAGAAGCAGAAAAAGCGAGAAAGGAACAGGAGAGGCTTGCCGGAAAGAAAGAAAAGCCCACGAGCAAGCAGATGTTCCGGGTTGTATAGAGAGAAATTGTATAGAGAAAAAGTTTATGGGGCTGTCGCATTAACGGCAGCTCCTTTTTCATCTTGGATCACGTTGTAAAGATTATAATAAACGCCTGAAACCAAGAGCATCGACAGGTGCAGGTTTCGGAAATGGACTGCTTAAGCGCTCTTAAAATCCGTTTTCTCAGGACTCCGCTCCTAAACTCGCACAGCTC
>CADBME010000225.1 GCA_902795715.1 uncultured Lachnospiraceae bacterium
AGAGATATCCCCGGCCCGGAAACCGTAGAGACCGGCGGGATTGATGGTCATTTTCTCTAGTAATTCCATCAGAGTCAGATGTCCCTGCCTGACCAGGGAGGTGATACCCAGGGAAAGCGCAGTCTCCAAACCGGTAATCCCGCTGGGTGCCTCATTAAAAGCTTTCTCCTTTTCTTCTCTGGAATGGGGAGCGTGATCGGTAGCAATAATAGCGATAGTCCCGTCCTTAAGGCCATCGATGATCATGGACCGGTCAGCATGTGTACGCACCGGGGGATTCATCTTGCAGTAAGTCCCGTAAGAAAGAACATCCTCATCCACCAGGGTAAAATGGTGGGGAGTCGCCTCGGCAAAGAGCCGGGCTCCCTTTGACAAACCGTAGCGGACAAGGTCAACCGACCGTCCGGAGGATATATGCTGGATATCCACTTTGGCTCCGGTCTCGATGGCCAGCATAACGTCACGTGCTACCATCACATCCTCGGACACAGCCGGGGCACCGCCAAGGCCCAGTTTCTCTGAAACCGGCCCCTGATTGACTCCGTTGCTTTCATTTAAAGAGGGGTCTTCTTCATGGAGGGAAATGGGTTTGTCCACCCTCTTCGCTTCCATCATGGCCCGCCGGATCAGACCGGCATCGGTAAGGGGGATTCCGTCGTCGGAAAAGCCGCAGGCACCCGCCTGGCACATCCGGTCAAAATCTACCAGATCCTTTCCACCGAATTCCCTGGTGACCGCAGATACCTGATGAACATGGATGGGCAGATTCTTTGCCCGGTCCAGGATATCCCGAAGTATTTCCGGCCGATCGGTCACCGGTTTGGTATTGGCCATACATACGACCGTGGTAAAGCCTCCTGCCGCTGCGGCCCTGCTTCCGGATTCCAGGTCCTCCTTATAGGTAAAACCGGGATCACGAAAATGGACATGGACATCCACAAGGCCCGGGGCAGCCACCAGCCCATTGGCGTGGATGGTTTCAGAGGGAACCTGTCCCTGGGGACAGTCCCCGAAAGCGGCGATGATTCCGTCGCGGATGTAGATGTCGGTTTTCTCATCCATACCGGTTGAGGGATTCATCACCCGGCCTCCCTTAATACACAGCATACTGACCTCCTTCTAAGTCTTTTTTCAATCGGAAAAAGGCTCATTCAATTCCAGGGTTCCTTCCAGAACAAATCGTCCGTTCAGAATGATGGGAATCTCCACCCGGTCAGCCGTGACGGCTACCAGACGGCCGATACCCTCATAGGGAATGGTAATATCCGTGTGGCAGTTGAAGTATGCCTTCTTGGGGTCCGTCTTTCGCAAAACGGAACACTCATTATCCCTGGCAATCATTTCCTTGCCGTCAGGATTAAAAACTTTCACATCTTCCGTATAGGAATAACAGGTATCTCCCAGAGCGATATGAGGACCGGTTTTCTCAGCAATCAGTATGGGCAGTTTGCCCGCCAGGTCGTATTTCCGGGAAACTTCATAGGCCGTGGTGTTGGTCCCTATGGCAAACTCTCCCATGGGCAGGGTTTCCCTGTCGTAAAGGAGGTTCTCCACAATATAGCGGCGTCCTTCCTCAGGATCTGCAAAGTTCCCACAGGAATACTCCTTGACCATTCCGTTTTCAAATGTAATCTTCAGATCCTTATAATGAAGGCCGTTCATGTAAACACTGGGAACATGAAGAAGACCTTCGGTCCCGTAAAGTTTGGGCGAGGTAAAAACCTCCCCCAGTGGAATGTTTACATCGGCCAGGCAATTCTCAAATTTGGTCTGGCTTTCTTCGTTATCCAGGTAACTCAGGGCTATGGTCAGGTTAGTCATATTTTCTCCCTGTCCCATAATCTTCACGGTCTCAGCCCCGTCAAGGACATCAATCATCCTCTGCTGGATTTTCAGGTAGCGGTCGTTTTCCAGGGTATTGACCTGGTGAATCGCCTTAAAAATCTCCTGGAAGCGGTCTCCGATGGCAGGAAGAGGATAGGAAATGATGGTAAAGCTCCTTTCTTCCTGGTTGATATAACGGTTTATCAGCTGACTGGCCAGAGATGTATACTCCACATGCAGATCCATCTGTCTCTCACTCAGCCGGTAGGCTTCCGGTTTGCTGACCGGCTGGAAAGGATCTTCTCCAAAAACTTCAAATACAGCCGGACCTGCATGGCCTGCGGCCAGACCCGCATATTTCTCATAGGCAGATTCCATGGAAGAGATTTTCCGGTCCACCATTCTCTTGTCCAGATAAATGGCATCGTCAAAGCGATGGTCATAGTCGTACTGGGGATTGGCCATGGTAGAAAAACAGCCTATCCTAAGGTTCCTCTTCTTATTCATGGTATTGAGGGCTGCACGGAAAATAACAGGCTCAAGACCCATTTGGCGGAAACGGACTACCGCGGCCCGGATTACCCGCTCAAAGCCAATGGGGTAACGGATATTTACGGTTGTTTTCTTTGAGAGGTCGACTCCCTTAAGCTCAAAGCCTCTCCGGTAGCCTTCGGTAAAAGTCCCGGCAATCTCATCGATTCGTTCCTGGGAAATGCTGTTAAGAAAACGGGCAGTTTCCAATTCATTTTCCGAAATATAATCTCCATAGGCATAGAGATAAGACAGATTGTTCAAGTCAGAGTTCATAACAATATCCGTGATAAAATCCAGGTCGGGATCCAGGCTTTCCCTGACACGTCTTCCCACCCATTCCGGTGCATAATCAAAAAGAAACCAGTAGATGGCATCTCTGACTTTGCGGTAGGTCACTTCATCCCCGGCAAATATATGATAGATTTCCAGGAATAATTCAAAAAGAATGGTGATCCTGAAAAGATTTTTCTCAAAAATCCAGGCTCTTACAGACCGGAGTTCGGTATAGAGGAAGGAAAGGATCCTGCCGTATTCGCTTCCAAGAGTCTCCACAGCATAGGTCGGATTGGCATAGGAATGCCCATAATGATCCGGTCTGATATCCCGGTAAAAGCTCCGGTTCTCCTTTTCAAGGTCCGCCAGGGGCAGATCCCTGCATCTGCCGGAGGCAGCCATATCATAACTCAGTGCAGCCTGATCCAGGAAAGAGGCCGTCTTTACAAAATAATCCGAAAGTGGAGGCATAATTGTGTCGGAGTCACCACTGGCAATCTGCCTGATTCTCTCTCTGGCCAGGGAAAAGCGTTCCTGGAT
>CADBME010000226.1 GCA_902795715.1 uncultured Lachnospiraceae bacterium
CCATGGTTTCCAATAAGGCTTTCCTTCTCCGACCTGCAGCTGTTCTCTGCGGCAGATCTGGATTTATTATAACTCATACTTTATTATTTTTAAATATTTTTTACTATTAATTTTCCCACAGCCATCGATCGCATAGCAATGGCTGTGGAGAGAGTTAAGGTAATGACTTCTTTTTGTTTTTGCTTCCTTTGGGACGGCCTCTTTTCTTCTTTGAAGGCAAGATGATTTCTTCCTGACTTTCTTGTGGAAGATCAAACCCAAGTATGCGGCAGATATCAAGCTGTTTACCAACAAATGGAGTGAGTTTGACTTTTTTCTGCTCCGGATACTCAATACATCGGACGCTTCTCATTTCATCAAGGATGTCAAGTGTCGACGAAAACAGATCATGGAGTTTAGTCGTCTTCCAGGCATGCCGAAGATATGAACTCATCATGAGACCTATGAACTGTATAAATGCCCGTCCGGCTTTTCCGTCTTCCGAAGAATTACGTTGCCGGTCACATAACATTTGAGTTTTCATTTGTGAGAAGTACTTCTCCTGCTCATCCCTCAGGCTGTATTGTTCCAATGCCTCCATAGCGGAATAATCGACACCTAATGTCAACAATGCAAAGAATCCTGCTGATTTTCTGGCATTTGCGATGGCTTCGTCATCCCTGGTGTACGCTTTCAGAATCTTATGCTCGGGTATTGGAATCAATTTCCCATGTGGTTCAACCCAATTAGATTCAGGTATTGTTTCAAATGACAGTTTCAGGTAAGGATACTTCTTTTGTAAATGCTCAGGATCTGGAATGGCGGTTTTTTCTGCAATTAGTTCATTCAGCTCCTGCAGAGCACCAGTTTGAGACAGATCAATCTTTTTTAATACGGCACTGCGCCGTACAGGATCGAAGTAGAGATTGAGTTTTAATCTGTCAGCCGGCTTTGCCTTTCCATCCTCCAATATAACGTCGTGTGTGATGTCAAACTGCCTGTAGTATAGTTCTTTTTCCGGATCCAGTTCAAAACCTTCCGGTACAAAAGAATACTCCTTAAGGCTTTTAAGGGTGTCAAGAGAAAAACTACTGCCGGATTTGACACACATGATCGCCTTTTGATCCTGCAGTATATACTCATCCAGATTGGAAATCGATTCATAGCCTCTGTCTGTTATGAATATGACGTTTTTAAAACCGGCTTCCTTTAGATCCGCCAGAATGACATTTATGGTTTTCGAGTCAGGGATGTTTCCGGGAAAGATCCTGTAATAAACAGGTTGGTGACCGCTCAAGGTGTAAATCACTACTTCTACCGTAACTTCAAGAGGAAGGCCTTCTTTGTTCTTGCCCCACCGTACATGGATAAGAGTATCCGTCCATCCTGTTTTTGTTGTGGAATCAACGGCCATTAATTCTTCTGGTTGCAGCCTTGCTCCCCTGGCCTTCAGAAATTTCAATCGGTGCTTTTCTGTTATTGCCTGTGACAGAAACGTAATATTGGGTGGGCTAAGCACTCTGGTAGATGGATACTTCTCTAATTGCTGCCATTTTTCCAAACGGTCAAGATTATAAGTGGTAATATATGGAAACATAGCAATGGTTAAGATATCATTGACCATTTCCTCGTCTCCATCAAAGGTTTCCAACAGATCTTCCTTTATGTGGAGCTTATCTGCAATCTGCCCAAGGAGCAAAGAAAAAAAAAAAAACCGGTCATGATAATCACTCACGGAAGAAAGGTCAAACGTTGTATTGAAAGTCGGGGTGTCTGTCTTAATTGCCGATAGATCCCAATGATCTGGAAATATTAGCTTTTCCCGTTCTTCCTGTGTAGCATAAAGGAATCTCTTGTTTGGAATGAATCTCGAATCTATAACAACGCCCCACGATGTACGCCTTCTCACAAGATTCCCTTTCGGGTCACGGACAAATGGTTGGGACGAAGCATACACATGCCCGTTGGAATGATGTTCAGAAACCCTGTATGGACTATCTGGATCCTTTGGTCTTGCCATGAAACCACCTCCATTTATAGTAAATATTTTACTATAAATGGAGTCAAAAATCAAGAGGGTTTTTAACAAAAATGCCCAGAAATAGGCGTTTCCAAGTGTTTTAACGTAGTAAATAGTAAAACATATTTAAAAATCATAATATATAATAAAGGCTGCTGTGAAAAACCATATGCATATCGATCAGGATGAAAAACAGTGCGGCTACTATGTCCTCGTCACATCACGGCCTATGACTGTCCCCCAGGTGCTGGAGGCCTATTCCAAAAGAGATTGCGTAGAGAAGGTCTTCATGGCGCTGAAAAGCTTTCTGGGCATGAAAAAGATCGGGGTA
>CADBME010000227.1 GCA_902795715.1 uncultured Lachnospiraceae bacterium
GATTATAATTTTTTGGCAGGGGAAAGTCAACATGGAGACAAAAAAACCGGCTGTCCCGCGGAGATGGCAGGCACTGTGTCCAGAAGCCTGTCCTATACCGCGCGGTCAGCCGGTTTTCACTATTTTTAATTCATGCTTTTATACCGGAAATATCTGCCCTCTTATTTTTTGGCAACCGGTTTTCTGAGTACACCCAGAAGCGCAGCTCCGGCCAGAGACCCAACCACCAGGGCTACAATATACATCAGAGGATTGCCGATGGTGGGAACTACAAACAGTCCGCCATGAGGAGCTCTTAAGGTACATCCGAAGGCCATGGACAAAGCGCCTGCAACTGCAGAACCTGCAACACAAGATGGGATTACGTGAGCGGGATCTCCTGCTGCATAGGGAATAGCTGCTTCAGAGATGAAGCAAAGTCCCATAATGGCATTGACCGGAGCAGCCTTGCGGTCATTATCCGTAAACTTATCCTTGAAGATTAAGGAAGAAATCGCAATTGCGATCGGGGGAACCATTCCGCCTACCATAACAGCAGCCATAATCATAAAGCCCTGAGGGCTGTCTTCCGTTGCGGTAGCAAGGGCTGCTGTTCCGAATACATAGGAAGCTTTGTTGAAGGGACCACCCATATCAATGGACATCATTCCTCCGACAACGGCTCCTAAAAGGATGGCGTTGGCTCCGCCAAGGGAACCGAGAGCGTTAGCCAGAAGAGTGTTCAGCCATGCGAAGAATGGATTGACACCAAACATTACAACCATAATCAGAGCAAGACCGCCAACCGGGTAGATCAGCATGGGACGAAGACCATCCATGGAAGCCGGCATTTTTTCCGTAATCTTCTTGAGGAAAAGTACCAGATAACCTGCAACGAAACCTGCAAAAAGAGCACCGATAAAACCACCGGAAATAATCTTGATCTGTTCAGGATCCACACCGTTTACCTGCTGGATAATGCTGGTGAAGGAAGTACCCTGAGCAGCAATCCAGCCGCCGACGAAACCGGGCATGAGACCGGGACGGTCTGCAATACTCATGGCAATATAGCCGGCCAGAATCGGAAGCATAAAGTTAAAGGCATACTCGCCGGCTGTCTTCAGAATGGCTGCCAGAGGAGTATTCTTACCAAAGTTTGCCGGATTGATGGCATAATTGTCAAAGAGGAAAGCCAGGGCAATCAGGATACCTCCACCGATAACGAAAGGCAGCATGTGGGATACGCCATTCATCAGATGCTTGTAAAGCTGCTGGCCGATTGTCTCGTCTCCGCCGGAAGCATCAGCGCTGTCCGCTCCGCCTGCATGGTGGTAAATGGGAGCCTGACCGTTAATCACCTTCTCAATCAGTTCCTGAGGTTTGTGGATTCCATCCTGAACCTTGGTCTTGATGACAGGTTTGCCGTCAAAGCGGGCCATCTCAACATTTTTGTCTGCTGCAATGATGATACCGTCGCAGGCAGCAATCTCTTCTTTAGTTAAAATATTCTTGGCACCGCCGGAACCGTTTGTCTCTGCCTTCAGCGGAATCCCCAGCTCCTTGCCCTTCTCTTCGAGAGCCTCAGCAGCCATATAAGTGTGGGCAATACCGGTCGGACAGGCTGTTACGGCAAGGATACGATAACCTGAAGCCGCTTGTGCAGGTTCGGCAGGAGCAGCCTTGCTGACTTCTTCTGCACCAAACTTCTCGGTTTCTTTTTCATCAATTGTTTTCAGATAGGAATCAACGTCCTTAGCAGAGAGAAGTTTTTTCCGGAAATCTTCATCCATAAGGATAGTGGACAGTCTGGCCAGAGCTTCCAGATGAACATCCGATCCCTCTGCAGGAGCAGCGATCATGAAAAAGAGGTTGGACAAACCGCCGTCCAGAGCCTGGCAATCGATTCCGCCGGGGATGGTACAGGAAGCAATTCCCGGATTCTCTACAGCATTGTTTTTTGAATGGGGAATACATATTCCGTCGCCGATCGCAGTAGGTCCTTCGGATTCCCTCTTAAGTATACCTTTCTTGAACTCTGCCTCATCTTTGATGTTTCCAACCTTTGCATGCAGGCCGATCAGAGTATCGAGCATCTCTTCTTTCGTTGTAGCCTGTGCATTCAGGAGGACTGCATCTTTCTTTAATAAATCAACAATTCTCATGTTTGCTTCTCCTTTACTAAAACTATTTTTTCAATTACATGCCGGTATGCTTTTCAGACCAGCAGTTTCTCCGCCTGCTCCAGAGTCTTCTCATACATTTCCCGGGAAGCAAGTCCTTCGGAAAATGCAGTGGCGCTTCCTGCTGCCGTACCGGTTACCAGGGCTCTGGCATAGCTTCCACTCTCCAGATATCCTGCTACAAATCCGGCTACCATGGAGTCCCCGGCACCCACCGAATTCACAACGGTGCCCTTGGGTGTTCCGATCCGGGATGTCTCCCCTTCCTCCGGAACCAGCATGGCTCCGTCGCCGGCCATGGAGATCAGGACATTCCTGGCACCTTTTTTCTGAAGCTCTTTGGCATAGTACTCGATCTCCTCATCCGTCTTAAGCACCTTGCCAAACATCTCCCCAAGCTCATGATTATTTGGCTTGATCAGGAATGGATGATACTTAAGTACATTGAGCAGCAAATCCTTGGTTGCGTCTACCACAACACGGATCCCTTTTGCTTCCAGTCTGGCAAGGATTCTCTCATAAACATCTTCCGGCAGGGTGTTTGGAATACTGCCGGCCAGGATCAGGATATCTTCCTGTCCTAATTGGTCCAGCCTGGCAAAAAGTGCTTCCAGTGCCTCCGGCGTGATCACCGGCCCCTGACCGTTGATCTCCGTCTCATCACCGTGTTTCACTTTAACATTGATACGGGTATTTCCCTCCTCAAGGCGAATAAAGTCCGCTTTGATACCAAGAGACTCTACTCCCTCTTCCAGTGCTTTCCCGGTAAATCCTGCTACAAATCCCAGGGCGGTTGTTTCCTGGCCCAGCATCTTAAGAATGCCGGACACATTAATCCCTTTGCCCCCATAATAAATTGATTCGCGGATTGAACGGTTGATGTCGCCTGGTACGAGTTTTTCAAGGAATACCACATAATCCAAAGCCGGATTAAATGTCACCGTATAAATCATATCGGTTCCTCCCCTCGTTTCGTTAAAGGTTATATTGTCACGTTGCAATGAAAGAATTATATCATAGTTATCCTGCACTTAAAACAAAAATGTAATAAAATTAAAAGAATTATTGTCGAATCTTAATCTGCTTTTTATTAAGCCGGTAGTGGACATTGGTTTTGACCAGATAATAGAGTACGGCAAAAGTAGGAACCCCGAGGATCATACCGAGGATACCGAACAAGCCTCCTCCAAGCAGGATAGCCACAATAATCCAAAAGGGAGAGAGACCGGTGGACTCTCCAAGAATCCTGGGTCCTAAAATATTACCGTCAAACTGCTGCAAAACGCATGCAAAAACAATAAAAATCAGGGCCTTCATAGGATCAGTCAGAACAACCAGAAAAGCGGATGGAATGACACCGAGATAGGGGCCGAAAAAGGGGATGATGTTGGTTACACCCACGATCACGCTGACAAGAGCTGCGTAAGGGATGTTAAAAATCGTGCATCCGATAAAACAGAGGATGCCGATGATCAGGGAGTCAACCAACTTGCCGGTTATAAATCCGCTGAAAATACGGTGGCTTTGCTTAAGGAGTGTAATAATGTTCCGGGACACATCCTGATTAGTGAATGCATAAATAATCATTTTCGTCTGCCGGATAAATATTTCCTTGCTGGAAAGGGCGTAGACGGCAACCACACAGGCTACCAGAAGGTTCAGAATCAGACTGAAAAAGCCTACCAGATGGTTGATCAGTGCAGACATCTGGCTCAGCATGTCATTCTTGACCCAGTTGAGCACATATCCCAGGATTGCATTGGGCGAGAAAACCCCGGAAGATATGGGTATTTTCCCTGTATCTGACAAATCGGCCTGGTAGAGGTACTGTCGGATATGAATATCCTTGCTTTCCAGCCATTCAATCAGATTGTTTATCCCCGCAGGAAGAGATCTTGCCAGATTCATGATATTTTCCTGAATCAGGGGGAGCACCATGGCTCCCAGCGAATACAGGAAGAGGAAAAACAGCAAAAAAGTCAGGAGAATAGCCAGTCCTCTGCTGAGGGA
>CADBME010000228.1 GCA_902795715.1 uncultured Lachnospiraceae bacterium
ACGCGTCCCAGTCTTATCCCCCTGTCGGAAGATGTATAAGGATCGTTGGCATCGAATTCATATACATCATCGCCAATTCTAATATATTCATATTCAGAACCATAGTAGTTCCCTATAACCCTGTTAGAATGAGCTACATATACAACTATCACCAATACAATACTGATAATGACAGTTACAATGACTACCCTTTTAGTTTTATTCATGTTTCCACTCTCGTCATCTTTCCCTCATATAGGGACTTCCATATTCTATATTTCAAAAGTATAAAAAACTTCCGGATACCCAACATTCATTTGTACAAATTCGTGTTCATATTCAGATAGCTTTCCGCCCCAAGATTCGTAGACCTTTCGAGCCTTGGTATTATCTTTTAATACACCTATAACCATCTGCTTTGAATTCTTTCCTTTTGCCCAATCAACGAAAATATCTCTTAACGCTGTGCCTATTCCCATCCCTTGATATTCAGGATATACATATAGTGCAACCAGATCAGCGAAATCATTCTTGAAGTACTCATAATCTGAATCTAATGTTCCAAACATCAGTCCAACTATTTTTTCCTCACATTCTGCAACATAGGCAATCTTTCTTTCACCGAGGAACTTTTCTTCTGTAAATCCGCGAGCCCTATCTTCACGTGCATAATCACGCGCATCAAATAACTCCTTTGGAAATATTTCACTATACGCTACGCGCCAAACACTATCCAAAAGCGTATACCATTCGTATCCATCTTCTTTTTTAACTTTCCTATATCTTATATCCATATTTCCTTATTTCCTTATTTATCTTTATTTGAAAATATTTATTCAAAAATCCCTAATACACATATTTACCTGTTCAGGCTGATCATCATTCGAATTATGAGCAGCATCCTTAATCCAAGTAATTGGAACATTAATATCTTTCGACCACTCCTTACTGTTCTCTCCACTGTCTTGCCTTAGAAAGTAATTCCGTAATGAGTTCCTTTTTGCCCTCAAGATATGAATCCCTATCTCCTGGATATTTTGAACATAGATTTCTTTTAAGTTGATCATATGCCTTTGCGTCTTCAGGGTGTGCATTCATGTAATCTCTAAAATTGAGGTAATTATGCCAGGCTTCTGAATCATATATCACTACATGGATAAAATGAGTAACTATATCGTGATCAAGATCACCACTACGATATAGATGTTGTCCCGGAATATCCTGTTTGCGATATACAATCCCGATATTAGAAAGCTCTTCATTATGTTTCATAATATCCTGGAATGACTTGACAGCCACTGCTATATCGATAATCGGCTTAGCACATATACTCTTTATCGAAGTGCTCCCAACATGCTGAACATCCACTATATCATCACCAAGAACGCGTTTGATCCTCTTGCATGTATTTCCCCCTTCAATATCCCACTCTTCCTGATGCGGTTCTAAAACAACCGTATCTTTTTTTAATCCTATCGACATATCCCCCTCCAAGTTGAAATAGATATTATCTTTCCTTTGAACTTATATTTCATGTGCCGTAATTATTGTATAGCTTTTAGCATTTACAGTTATTTTGCATCCAGCTATCTGTATATACCAGTTTTTTCCTTGGCGAGTAATGACGGCATCCTTATCAATTATTTTTTGTCGACACCAAAGGACAACATTGTCGCAATCAAGCTTTAAATTCTTTTTTATCCTTTCAGCTCCCATTTCAGTAGTATGAAGCCTATCTAAATTCGACAACAAAATCTGATTATCTGTTTTTTCAGAATCAATTTTATCAACAGTATCTTGCAAAATATCTTTTCGAAGTTCCATAAGCCATTCGGAAAACTCTACATTTTCAAATGCATATGTTTGATTTAGTTCATACTCATTTTCGGACCAGGTATCCAGAGGTGATTCATTATGCTGAATCAAAGCTTCAAGTTTATCAAGTGCTTTATATAGTTTAGATTCCCTAGTCTCCTGTGAATCCATTTCAGCATAAAGAGCTTTCATATATTCAGATACTTCACGGGGTAAACTATCAACCCATTCACTTAACAAAGTATCTTCTATATTTCTATCCTGATCTGTTTTATCAAACGAAGGAATATCTCCAGTGAAGCATTCACCCAAATCGTGAATAAGGCACATATTTACAACCTTATCAATATCTACATCTGGAAACTCACTTCTTAAAAGTGTCGCCATAAGAGATACTCTCCAGCTATGTTCTGCTACGCTTTCTACTCTTCTTTTACTTGTAGTACAGTGTCTGGTGGTATCCTTTAAACGTTCCGCAATAAGCAATATATTTAGGAAATCTCTAGTATTCATATTCCCTCCATCAAGTCCACAGCAAACTCCAAATTATCAATTCAGCAAACATCCTACCCCTGAACTGAAACAGAAAAGCATATAATTTCTCTAATTTTACTCTCTTATACTCTGGTTAAGATCTATAATTGCATCTGTATTACCCAGATTAAATTGTATTCCTCTATCATAATCTGTAACATATTGAACCAAATCGGTTCCTACGGTAATACCGGTTTCATCATCCATTTTAAATGTGAAGTCAACAATGCCATCCCAAACTTGTATCATTTTATCTTTATCTTTTATTTCCTCTTCTATTGTTACATTTCTAAAAGCATCAATATACGCATCGATCACAGCAGGATCCCTGGTAGAAAAACCCTCATACCCATTTTCACCGCCATACCCCACAATAATCTCTACCGGTTTCGTTTTTCCTTCGATGATATTTTTGAAAGTATCATCTCTAAATACACGTTCTATATCATACTTCGTATTTATACTACAACCGATAAGTAATGTGCTGCACGACAATATAAATATAACGAATATCAATATTCTTTTCAGCTTCAGGACCGTAATGCCAAGCGGCACTTTTTTCCTAATCAGATCCGAACTCATATCCACTTTCCTTCTTTATTACTTCATCCATTTCCTTTTCCTGTCTCATGTCTGTTTTTCCAGAACAAATCGGGCTAGTTCTACATTGCCGTCTCTTTCTGTTGATTCAATATGAAATCCGCATCTTTCAGTATAGAACTTCACGTTTTCTTTCTTATCTATGGGGGTCACCAAAGTGAGTCTCTTCCAATCTTCAAGAAACGTCTTCAAAAACCGAATTGCCTGAGTCCCTATTCCTTTCCCCTGATAATCGGGAATAACACACAAGCAGGCGACCTCATATTCTCCCGCGCCCAGCTTTGTATATGAAACACCGCCAACAGGCTCATTATTACAAAGTATGATATGTTTCGGGTGCTGTATGATAGATTCTTCCATCATTTCTTTCGTATTTCCGTATCCCGGACACGCCCCATATCTCAGATAATCGCTGTAAAATGAAGCATTGTAAATATCAATCAATAGTTCTGCATCTTCTGCGGCAGCCTGCCTGTATTCTATTTCATGTATTACCATAAATGATTTCCTCCAATAGTCTTGTATATTCTTCCTCAAGCGGATAAAGATTGGAAAAATCATCCAAAAGCCGCCGGATTCCTTTTATATAGTTTGATCGGTCAATACAATCCGCAGTCTCCAGAAAAGCAGCAATTTCATTTGCTATGGAAATGCCGATATCTTCCTTTCCGGACAGATACTTGATCAAACTCCGATGAAACAGACGCGA
>CADBME010000229.1 GCA_902795715.1 uncultured Lachnospiraceae bacterium
AGATCGAACGTAAGAGGAAGGCTAAGGCCCATGCCGCATATCTTCGCCGCAAAGAAAGCGGCTGGCAGAAAGCGTATGAGGCAAGGATCAAGGCTGAAAAGAAGGCCAAGATCGAAGCTATGAAGGAAGAGATCCGGCAGGAAGACCGGAGCAACGGCGTTTATCTGGTCGTTGCCGATTCGCCTGAAGGGCAGCCTACCATCGTAAAGAAGGGTGAAGTGTATGATGGCCGGAGGGATGTGCTTCCGGTGGCTATGTAAGGGGGTTCCGGGAATGGTGGTTCTGAAAATGATTGCGAAGATCCTGTTGTACCCTGTTGTTGTCGCACTGACGATGATCCAGTGGGCCGGGATCTTCCTGAACAGTATATCCGGTGTGATTTTGGGAATCCTGGCATTCATCTTTGCCCTGACCGGAATCGCCAGTCTGGCTTTTGGACTGGCCTCCGGGCCGGAGGCATTGAAGCTGATAATCATTGGCTTTATTGTCTTCATGGTTCCAGTCATCGGGGAATGGTTTGTGATCAGCATAGAAGCAATACGAAACAGTCTTCGCGATTTTATCAAATCTGGTGATTGAAAAGAAAGGAGCTTTGTGATAATATGGGTCTATTAAAAGTTTCGCAAAGGAAAGGATCATTAGACCTATGGAAACAACTACAAACTTACTGACTGTTCAAGATGTTGCAAACAAGCTCAAAGTGACTCCACAGTACGTAAGAAAACTAATAAAGGAAGAGAAACTTGGTGCTGAAAGAATAGGCAGTCAATGGTTAATTAGACCTGAGGCAGTCGATGAGTATGTTACAACTTACGATGTGTTTATAGAACCAGATGATCATGAACGCATTAGTGATGATATACCTGACATTGTTGCACTCAGCTTTTTTTCTGGTGCGATGGGTCTTGATATTGGGATGGAGAATGGCGGCATTGAAGCCTTGCTCGCCTGTGAATTTAACAAGTATTGCCGCATGACCATTGCCAAGAATAAACCCCAAATGGCTCTAATTGGAGATATCAATAATTACTCAGCGGAAGAAATCCTTAAACTGGCAAAGGTTCCAGAAGGCAGAAATGTGGACGTGATTTTCGGCGGACCTCCGTGTCAAGCTTTTAGTACTGCCGGAGCCAGAAGGGCTTTTAATGATGATAGGGGCAACGTATTCTTAAGATATATCAAGATCGTTGAGGATATCCGTCCGACATATGTAGTCATTGAAAACGTTCGAGGACTTTTGTCAGCGCCGTATCCATATGGGGAGATAGAAGAACCCATAAAAGGCGGAGCATTATGTGTTATTCTTGACCGCCTGAGAGCCGCAGGCTATACGCTCTCTTTTGAACTGTATAACGCCGCTAATTTTGGTGCACCGCAAATCAGAGAAAGAGTTGTAATAATCGGAAAGCTTGGGGATGAAAAAGTTCCATACTTATCACCAACACATGATCAAGATGGGAAGTTTGGATTAGAACCGTGGGTTTCATTTTCGACAGCGGTTGCGGATATAGAAGATAAAGAGCATCACTACATTGAGTTTCCGGAAAACAGACTCAAGTATTACAGGATGCTAAAGGCAGGACAGTATTGGAAAGACTTACCCAAAGACGTTCAGAAGGAAGCTATGGGGAGAACATTGGAACTGGGTGGCGGTAAAACTGGCTTTTACAGAAGAATTAGTTTAGATCGTCCATCCCCAACTCTGGTCACAAATCCAACGATGCCTGCGACGGATCTTTGTCATCCGACGGAAGATAGACCGTTAAGTGTTGAAGAGTATAGTCGTGTTCAGGGATTCCCAGATGATTGGGAGATCTGTGGCCCGATTCTTGAGCAATACAAGCAGATCGGTAATGCTGTTCCATTGAAGCTTGGAGAGGCTATCGCAAGGACGATAATCGCCGATATGAATGGACAGAGATTGCCTCAATATGAAGGATATCTGTATTCGAGATATAAGAATACAAACGATATCACTTGGCAAAAGGCTATGGATGCGGCCTTGGAAAAGGCGAAAGAAAAAGCCGCTCGTGCTAAGAATAACTACGAGCAGCTTTCGTTTGATTTATCTACCTTCTGAGTTATAATACCAGATACCAAGCTTTCCAACAGTCTGAATTGGATCTATCTGTTCAATATCAGTTAATATCCATGCATAACGACCCGGGGTGAAATCTCCACAACGATAACAATCAGGGTTTGTCGTTTTTATCATACTGGCAAAGTGTTCATCTATCAGAACGCATTCTGAAAGGTTGCATTTTGCCAGTATCGTTCCGTAATGCAAGTTTCCTGTTAATAGCTTGGCGGCTTCCTGCCGATCAAGATCATCTTTTGGAATCTTTGCTTTACTCGCATGGATATATAATTCTCCATACTGATTACAAGGCCAGCTTCTTGTTTCTATGGTCTTTATACCTTCGCCAATCAGGCTTGCCCAAGGTTCTTGAAGGGTAATCACTCTCATTATTTAATACCTTTTTGATAAGCGGAGAGACGTCTTTCTCTGGATTTGTCGATAGCGGTCTTTGTTTTGATTCCGACGTCTGCGGCTATGGCAAGAAGTTCTTCATAACATCCATCTCCACCGATAGTGTCCCACATTTCTTTTCCGATAAGAACTACTTTATCGTGATGGAAATCGAAGATTCCCATGGGTGGATTAAAGGCATAGGAAGCTTTATCTTCTCCATAAGGATTATAAGGGAGACCGAAGTATGCTTTACACGAAGGCATAGCAACAGAGAGTCTAAGACAATCTTCTTTTGCTACTGCTGTCTGATCGATGTTAGGTTTAACGGTTTTCAAACTTATAAAATGATCAATACCATCCTTTTTCCACCACATATCGGAAATGATTCGGATAGTTGTTGTTCTGCCAGCCGGTGTTACACTCTTAACTTCACGTAGAGAAGACTCCCAGTCATACTTGTAATCACGACCTTTCGACCGTAGGTGTTGGATATGATTATGAATGGCTTCGTCATAAGCGGTATCGATTCTGATTATTGTTTCCTTCTGACGACTTGCATCTTGAGCGCCATTTGATAAGGCTACAAGTTTCGCAAGTTCCTCAATCACTCTTTGGCCAAAGGAAGTGCTGAAAGAGCGTTCAAATCCACTCCAATAGATGACTTCTTCAGAGAGAAGCGCGGAGTGGAAAGGACGGTAAGTCAACTCACTTGCATTGATTCTGGATATGGTGCCAGTAACGCAGTTTTCAAACTCTGCGGCAATAAGCTTGCGATAATGATCGTTCACGGTGGATACCTCCCGTATTCATTAGGGTATAAAACCCCATAATATGTGCGATTATATCACAAAGAAGCGTAGATTTCCAGTAAGCAATATGTCTATTGAACAGGATCGGTCGCACGACGATCCTGTGAAAACCGAATATGGC